>JAUSPW010000661.1 GCA_030652635.1 Pseudohongiella sp.
GAAAACACGTTTCCGCGGAAACGTCTTTTGGGCGGAAAACTGCGAGGATAAGAATGGGTAATACCCCTAATTTGAACGTACGTCAAAAGTGGAGATTATTTAAGTGCCCGGCAACCAGCCTGATGTTTGCAGCGCTGACACCATGCTCTTTCGCAAGGACCGGCCACTGGCCAAGTGCCGTTTGGGTTTGCTCTATAATTTCGCGAATGCGGGGTTTGGCAATTTTTACTACCGCCCCCAGCGCTATAAGGTGCGCAACACCTGGGTTGCGACCTTCACCCATCACCATTGTGCTTTGCTCCCCCCTTGGCCCTGATGAGAAAGTCAGGTCATAAGCGCGTGACAAGCACCATTGTCCTTGAGGATTCATCAAGAAGGTAAAGTTTTTAGCATGGTCATCGCGGTTATGTGCCAGCACGTTAAACACCGCAAGGCGGTACATTTTTTCTACCTCCCTGATGTCGCGGGTCAACTGACTGGTCAGCGCAATCAAATCTTCGTAGTCAAGCGACGGTGTTCGATAATCCGAATGTAGCAGTCCGCACGCCGTGTGCATATGCAGACGCTGCTGACCATTCCTGTCAAAGCGCTTGATCGCAAAATACCCAGCAGCATGCTTGGCAGGAAAAAGGTGCACCGCTGGCACATCTATGCCTGCTTCATTGGCCATCAGGGCATAAACATACTCAATTGCTCCAGCGTCGGCACCGTCCTGAGTGTTTGAGAACTTAACAAGCCAAGACTCAAAATTATCTGGCAGCTCATGCACACCATGAACCATTTGCTTACGTTCTCTATCCAGCCCTATCAGCGCTTTGGGGCGCGCGCCTGCTGATGACCCATTCAGACTCAACAGCTCGCCCAAAACGTCGCCCGATGCCCCCTCCAGCACTTCCTGCGCTTGCTCGGCCAACTTGTCCAGAATCAGGGCGCCATCCGCTTCATTTGCGCTATAGTCAGGCTCATATACAAGTGCGCCCATCCCGCGACGTCCCACATGTGCCAGCCGCTCCAAAGGGGTTATATCGGCAGGCAAAATGCCTTGCGAACGTGCAAAACGGTCATACAGCAACCGCCCCCAGCCATCCGGCAGACTGTCATTGAACACGCCAGCCAAGCCTTCAAACAGGTTGTAGTCAAAAGTTGAGAGGCCTGACTTCAAAGGTAGATAAAAAGGTGAAATTTCCAGACCGTTTTTTATGAATGCGCCATCATACTCAAAGTAAATTTTTCGTTCGCGCATGGCTAAACGGCCAACAGTTATAACCCCTGTCCCAAAATCCAAGCCAACTTTTATCTCACGTGCAGACAACCGTTTCTTCATTTGCGACTCCCTCGCTTGCGAGTAGGCGCATGGTTGGCGCTTAGTACGTCATCAATCGACTGGAATTCTGACGATGCGGGCTGTGTCGCTGTAATGAGTTCCTCTATGCCTCCCAGCACCATCATCAGCTTCAGTAGCGACTCTAGCGATATTTGCCCCTTTTGTTCAAATTTACGCAAGGTGGGCAGCGGCACACCCGAACGCGCCGCAAGCCCTTCTTGAGTGAGTGCCAATGCCAATCGGCGCTGGCGAATGTTATCCGCCAGTCGTTGCTGAGCTTTGGTTAGCGTTATAAGTAACATTTTAATATTACTAACTTCCTTAAATTGCCATTTATTAACATTATGGTGTTAGTTATCTGGTCTTTCAAGAAAATAATGGGTGAATCGCCACCAGTTTAGTAGACGCCTTTTAGCGCTACAACGGACTGACCCCATTTTTGGTTAGCCTACCAAGACCTTACGACCAGCTCCGCCGCAACGGGATAATGGTCCGACGGCCACCGCCCGTCCACGCTGTGTAGCACCGTGACGGCACGCTCCACAGTGACGGGTCCGCCGACCAGAATCCAGTCGATACGGCCCTCGCGCCCCTGCGGCGGTGGGCCAAAACCGTTTGACGTCAGAGGCGGTCCCTCCTGCATTTCTGCGACTACCCAGGCATCCCTGAGGCCATCGCTCGTCGCGGCGTTCCACGTCTCGCTTGTTTCTGCGATGGCGTTAAAGTCACCCATGACCACGACCACGCTCTCAGGCGGATGTTGCGCGATGTGTGCATTGATCTGCTCTGCGGACTGGATCTGACGAGAGCCGCCACGTATCGTGAAATGCGTGTTGTAGACGTAGAATTGCCGGAGAGTCTCGAGATGGTGGAAGCGAGCCCAGGTGACTATGCGGGCGACCCGACCCCGTTGAGTCGGCGGATTCGTATCGTCCCCGAGCCAGAACGTGCCAGATTCTATTGGAACCAGCACCTCGTGCTTGTAGAAGATCGGCGTCGCCTCGCTCAGCCCGACGCCTCCGTTCAGACCACGGTCGACGCCGAACCATCGGTACTCGGGCATTTCCGACTGGAGAAAGTCAATCTGTACCGTGAGCGCCTCCTGCAGACCGAGGACGTCGGGGTCGACGGCCCGGATGGTCTCGACCACAAGCGCTTTGCGCATTGGCCAACGATTATCGCCGTCTTGTCCATCCGACGTTCGAATATTGAATGTCATCACCTCGAGCTCGAAAGACGTGTCATCCAATTCTGCTTGTTGGGCAAAGAGCGTCATCGGGCTGGCAGACAGTACGAACACCGTCAGGACATGGACAGCGAATCGATAGCCGGGGAATAGCAGTTGGTGGCCAAGCTGGAAGACCAGCGCTTGAATGTATTCTGAGAAAATGGGAAGCCTCCTGGACTGTGCGTACCTAAGATCGGTCCAAGGAGGCCCCTTGGCTTTGAATAAAACAACCAAGTCAGAAAATCGCGATGGGCCATCTCAGGGTAGTGACAAGTTAATTATTGCCGCTCTAAAAATCTACTATTTACCCCTATATTCCAACAATGAAGCTAAATGGAGGCACGCAGACTTGGAATTGGCACCAACAGGCGCGTGTCAATCGAATACCCAATGCTATATTTCTGACTTAAATCTGGAAATCAACCCGCAAGGCTTGCCAGTGCTGCCTTAACTGGTTTTTGTGATCGTCATTCATTGGCAAGTCGTTCAGTGCCTGTGGCCACAGAGTTCTTGCCCTGTCCATCACATCGGTCAAGTGCGGCTTTATCGCCCGCCAGGGAATATCTGCTTTTTTCGCCCATGCCTCAAAATGAGACAAATCTACCCCGTACCACTCCTTGGTCTTGCCAAGGTTCAGGGCATATTCCCGCTCATCCCGCATGTACACACTTGTGGTGACGATATCGTAAGCGGGTGAAAGGCGGGGCGTAATTTTGTCCTGATAGAGCAAACTCCAGTTCTTGAGGTGGGCGTCACCATTCGCTAGAAGGATATTGACCAACAGCCGTCTTGCAAACTGCTGGGCATCTGCCAGACCGTCCCCAGAGTACTGGTACAGTATGCGACCAATCTGCTCATAGTTTGCCGAGTTATACTTTTCGCGTGGGTACTTCACCAGTACTTGGGCAAAGTCTTCCATATGGATGCGCGTGTTATTGTTGCGGTCAAAGCGTTTGATGGCAAAGGCCAGGTTTTCATCAGGCAGTTTTATTGGCGGCAAATTGTCCAGCCTATCCCTCTCGACCAATTTGATTTCTGGAATATCTACACCCGCCATAGCGGCCAAGGTCATTGCGGTGAATTCGTTAAGTGGCACGTCTGCATGCTGCGTTGAAGGCGTTTTAATAATCCAGTCACCCAGCTCGCCGTTGTCCTGTGCAAGGCTGTAGCGACCATCACAATCTTTCATGGAGAATTTCATTTGCACGCCAGCGAGTGAGAACTTGTGTGCCTGCTGGTTTGTTATTACTTTGACCGCTTGTCCAAGCCTGCCATTAGCAGTCAGCACCACGTCGGGCACATCCTCTGCCTCCATGGGTGAGGCAATCAAGGCACCGGGCAGATCTTGGGCAAGGTAGGAGAAAATCTGAAACTCGTTTTCAGGGTGTACTTTCAGGCCTTGTGCTACGAGTTCTCTTAACGAGCCCTCAGGCAGCAGATTTGACAACACAGGGTGCAGGCGCTGGTGAGTTACCCAAGGCTCAGACAGCAATTTCTCAGCTCTTGGAAATGCAGGATGTGTGACCAGACTGAATGTAAAGCGTGTAGCGTCGCCCTTAAAACGATCAGCGAAGGTCAGCATGTTTCTTCCGCCTTGGAACCCTGCCAGATATCCAACCAGTTGCCCGTGCAGCGTCAGTTTTAGTACGCCAACTTGTTCAGCGCTTCCTTGCACACTCATGCATCATCCTCCAGCATGTCTTGCCATGGGTCATCTGTGAGGCTTTTTTGTGAGACTTTTGGTGCAGCGGCATTGTTGGTGCCTTCCAAAGCAGCTTTGACGGCCAGCACCTTGTCTTTAGGGACGAGAAGCAGCTCGCTATTCAGCCCCTTGGCAACAAGCTCCAGCGTATCCAGACGAGGATTGCCTTTGGATTCCATGTGCTGATACTGCTGGCGAGAGATGCCTGCACGCAGCATCATGTCAGCTTGCTTTAGCCCAAGCTGTTTGCGCCGCTTTTTTATCTGCTCCAACAATCCACTCATAAAAGAACCCTATCTATTGCTTTTTCCATAAAAGAAATATTTTAGTTTCTTTTTTACCCGTGAGCAATAAATAAGTTTCTTTCTACCAAATTTCAAGCTTTGCCAGCCAAAAGCAATTTATTTGTTTCTTTTTGGTGTTTGCAGAGCCGACACTTTGCCACAACGTAAACCAAGGGTTAGTTCTTTCCGGCCCATACCCGACGCCTTGGGGAAATGCTCCAGCACGGGCTGGCGCATGCTCTAACCAGCCCGCATTGAGCTGCGGTTTTCAGATCACCGGCCCTAAGTGCCTTTCGTACGTCATCAAGTCAGCAGAAACCACCAGCCTCACCGGCAACGGGTAAGACTGCAACTGAACTCACCGAGGTGCCGGACAGCTCACCGTGATGGTCTGGCGCGCAGCCACGGAAAAGAAGTTGTGCACGACCCCATGCAGATACAGGGTGCGGGGCCCCGCCCCCTGAACAATTCCAAGTTCCGGCCAATTGCCGTACAACTGCAGAAACTCATATCCTGCCTGGCCCCCAGCTACCACATTGAAGGCCCCGTTAGTCATGGGCAGGGAGCAGACGGTGCCTCCATTGTTGCAAGTAGACTGCAGTTTCAGTGCGCCGTCGTTGGTGTTGAAGATATCAAGCATCGCCGTGAGCAATTGGGCATCGGTCAGCGGATTTTTGGACACCAGGACATCCAATGCAAATCCAGCAGTAATCGAAGCCTGGCCGCCCGCTGAGATTACCGGCGCATGGGTGCCGAACTGCCAGCTGTTCTTAATCTCGCTACAACTGCCGCTGATCTGGACCGCATTGGTTGACAGAGCCGGAACCAGCACTGATGTGGAGACGGAGGCACCCAGAAGCAGGTCCCAGCCCGCGGGGCCGGCCCGGTTACCATTGTCTTTCACCACTTCCACTAGCAGGGAGTCTTCAAAATCAATCTGCGGCCCGCATTCCGGGAAGTGGATTTCCTCGGCGAACATTCCCAGGGGATCTTCGCCGCCCCAGCCGCTGCTGTCGGTAGAATAGACCACGGTGCCAAGCTCCATCGCGCCACGGCCACAAAAATTTGGCTGATAGGGTTTGGTTGGATCAGACTTTCGTTGGGCCAGGGAAGCGCGTGCAGCGCTAATGCCGAGAACACTGACGCGACCACCGAGTGCCCGTGGAAAGGTCAAATTGGTGCCGGTAAGAATACATTTCAGGCGACGCGTGGCGCCCGGCGGTGTCAAGCTGCAATTAATACCGGTGATTTCGGGGATGATGGCGTCGGTAATGGTGTTATATATTTCATCAGCGAAGTGCTCACGAAGGGAGGCGTGCTGTATCACCAGACTCTCCAGCCCCTTATAGGTGTAGTCTGCCGCAGCCAGTGCAACGTCTACCGCTTCGAACAAGTGGTCGCGGTCCACGCGGTCCTGTTCTGATGTGACCCTGAACACATCGGGCGTGTGTTGATCCGTGTAATTGATGGTGTGATGCCCGCTGAATGACTCCAGGGCACTGACCACGAACTGACGAGCATCGGCGAACTGGTTACGCAGCTGTTGCTGATCAAGGTCGGACTGGGTCACAACACTGCCCAAGGCCTGAAATGCCGATGCGGGATTGTCTCCCAGCACCTTGGTCAATGTCAGGGTACTGAGCAGGCTGATAGACAGGTGTTTGCCCTCTGCATCCACGGGGCCCTCCATAAATCCATACAACATTTGCCCATCGACGTTGGTCTGTAACAGACAGGGGAAAGGATCAGGGCTACTGGCCAGCAGTACGTCGCCAAACCTGCCATTCAATTCCACGTCGACAGCGCCAAAATCACCGTTGGCGCAACGTACATTGACAGCACCGCCAACCGGCGTCTTGCCCGCCCAGGACACCAGACCGCTGATAGGGATTTCAATATCCTTATGGTCTGCGGCCAGAAGCGTACCAGCGTTTACCGAGAACTCCAGGGACTCCGGGTTATCCTGTTGCAGAGTGACATTGGCAAAGCTTTCCTTGCCGACAGTCACCCGGGGTAAATAGAGAATGGACCGCTCCACGTCAAACCAGCTACCGGTCGGAGACGGCAGTGTTTCAAGTGTACCTTCGACAAGCCGGAATCTCAGACTGGCAGCATCCACCAAAATCATTTGGATATCCCGGTAAGTCACATCACCGACGCGCAACATGGGGATGCGAAGCACGCCCTTGTTATCATCAAAATCTGGAGGCGTTGGTGCACGCCAAGTGTTCACCAAATTTAAATCAAAGCTCGATACCACGCTGTTGTCCTTGCGTACCAGAAACTCGCTAATGTTCATCTGCACCAGTCTTGGGTCCGGGCTGGCCGGCAAGGGTGCACGAGTGGTTGCATTGATGATCTGGGGCACAAAGGCTGAGGCGTCGTCGCGCAGGATCAGGGAAAAATCCAACTGTTTGTTGCTGGAATGCGGGTTCATGAAGAAGGTAAGACCGTCCTTGGCGACATCGGGCAATTCATTTAGAACTGGATCGGCAAAATTGTCCCGCAGGTAGATCCCATTAAACTCCGCGATGGAAACTGGCCGGCAGGGATTGCAACCGCCACCGAAAATTTCGAATTGCAATGAACCGACATTGGCATATTCATAACGGAACCCGGGCCGATTATCGGAACTGGGGCGACTGGTGTAAGGGATGTCAGTTTCGAAGCGCACCAGAACCCGTACTGGGTCACCAACGTCGAGAGGCAAGGAGTCGATGCCCTGTCTAAAGATCGTTTTACCCTGGAATTCCCAGGTAACGGCTGCGGCGTGGGCGATACCAGTAGTGACGCTTTGCGTGAGGATAGCGGCGGTTACAAGAACACATAACCTGACTGCCCGACGAATCATGGACCACCCCTCGCTAAGTATCGTCATCCAATATACGACTGACTGCGTGCAGAGGCCTCCAGAGCTGATCCTTCCCGCATGCAAGATTGGTTGGCATTATTCTGCTGCAAGTTTGATATCCAAAACAAGTTTGGGTAGGTACTGTGTTGGATTGCGCAATTGTCTGGCCGAATGGTGCCGGATTCCGGGCATGGCGGCACCAGTCAGGAAGAAAAATGTTTGGACCCGATTTCGTTACGTTCATTGATGCGCAGATCCGTGAATTTGATACGGCGTGAACCCACCGACAGTCCTGTTTTAAGCTGCTTCAGCCAGGGTTAGTGTGCGCTTCAGGGCCAGTCGCAGCAGCAGGTACAGCAGCAAACCGCCCGGTCCTGCCATCAGGGTGGCAAACAGAATCGGCAGGGTAAACCAGTGGTTAATCCCTTGCCGTTTGGCGTCACGCACAATCCAGGCGCCGATAAACAAATCAAACGCCAGATAGTGGATCCAGCCACCCAACATCGCCGTTGGGCTCTGGAACAGGATCATTACCCCTTCCAATGAGCTGAAGCTTCCACCTTCCACTGCCTCACCGGCAAAGAACAGCATGTAGATGTAACTCACACCCAGTAGCAGCGGGATCCAGATCGCGTGAACTACCGTCTGAGTAAGCTTGTGGTGTGGCAGCAGCGCCAGCAACAACCAGGCCGGCATAACTGCTGCATTGAATAGCGGGTAAAGTTCGTAAGCGCTCATGGAAACTCCTCGTTTTCATTGTTATGTTTAATTCCACCGATTTCTAACTTTCTTATATTCTTTTATGTGCCTCAAAGGTATTGCTGCCTAGGTACTTCAAAGCTGCTGTCGTTGTCCATTTGATACGGGCCTGCGATATTTTTATACACTTCCACATCAAGAGGAAACTCTTTGCTCATCACCACATCGAAGATCACCGAATTTCCACCAGCGGAGTTTTTGCACTTGGCTGAAAATCTTGACCGCTTTATGCACCGCATTGATGAGGCCTATGACCCAGCCAAACTGTCAAAAGTGCAAGAAGTGATCGCCATGAAGAATCTCCCCAAGGGTAGCTTTGAGCTACTTCGCCAAGCTTGGATAACAGGCGAATTCAAACGCGGACAAGCGGCGGCAATGACTGGTTAATTAAGGAGCGCGCAGCCCGTCAGGTGCTGACCACACTGATAGAAAAAGGCTATCTGGTGTCTGACAACAAACTGGCACCTGTGAAACCGGGATTCCCTTCAGACGCTGTAGAGCGTTGGCTGCCAATTTTTGATCCATCGTAAAGCGCCCGCTGACGCGGATTGAATCCTTGCAGGCTTTCTGTCAGATTGGAAATTGGCCTGGCAGTACCACTGGCATTGCCAAGACTCTCACATAGCCCTCATTGCAGGTGGCATTGAACACCATGAAATCCACGCATGAATTGCTGTTCAAAGCCACACAGGCACTGCATGATGAGCTGAATCAAGCGCCAGTGCTGGCCAGGCTGTTGGAGCTGGATTTGACGCGCGATGAATATATTCGGGCGCTGCTTGGCCTTTACAAAGCCATCAGCACAATCGAGCCGGCACTGGTGAAGTTCGAGAATACATCGACGGCAGAAGACACTTTTAACTATCAACCGCGAGCGCAGTTTCTGCAGGCAGATTTGATGTCGTCAGGCATTGAATCCGGTCCGGCAGGCAACCTGGCGACGCCTGCCATACGCACAGCGGCAGAATATCTTGGCGCTTGTTACGTTCTGGAAGGCGCCACACTCGGCAGTGCGCACATCGCTCGAAATATTGAATTCCAGCATCCGGCACTTTTTCAATTAGCGCCGCGCTATTGGCGCTTTCAGCAACAGCACGCTGCCCATTGGCCTGTGTTTCTCTCCAGACTTGCCAGCCTTGATGAAGATGCCTTGCTGCAACAAGCAGCCATCAAGTCTGCAGAACAGGTTTTTCACATTTTCATCGAGCATATGCAGGCAATACCCAATGCTGAACAGCATCATTGATAATTGCAAAACCGCAAAGCTTTACGACATCGGCAGGATTCAAGGTTATGGCGTACTGATCGCCGTCGACGTTGCCAGCGGGAACATTGTGGCCTGTTCTGAAAACGCCGGCGATTTTTACGCGCCTGGTGTAGATCAGTTACTCGGCAGACCTTACACGGATTTTCATCTGTTTGATGAAATGGCCATGCTGATGAGCGCTGCACACAAGGCGTATCACCAATTCCTGATCGCCCGCATCAACAATCGGCAATGTCATATATCCGCTCACTCCAACGGCACCCTTGTTATCATCGAGATGGAGCCGGCGACTTGCGCGTCTGAAAAGCTCAGTAGCGATCGCATTGGCTTCATGCATGACATTGCACTGATAGACGATCCGGAAGAAGCGTCGAAATTTCTGATGGAGCGCATTGCTGAGGTGGTCGGTTTTGATCGCGTTATGTTGTACAAATTTTTGCCAGGCTGGCATGGCCTGGTGCTTGCGGAAAAATTGAATCCTGGTGTGCAAGGATTTCTGAATCTGCACTTCCCCGCCAGTGACGTGCCTGAGAATGCCAGAAGGCTCTACACACGAAACCTGCAGCGTTATATCGCGGACACGGCTGATACGACCTCCGGCATCCTGATTCAGGATATTCCCTCTCTGGACTTGACCTATTCACAATTGCGCGCTGTTCATCCCGTGCACATTGAGTACCTGAAAAATATTGGGGCCAGATCGTCATTCAGCATCTCGATTCTTTGTGCAGGCAGTCTTTGGGGAATGATCGCTTGCCATCACCTGACACAAAAGCAATTGGATTTCTCGCAGCGCTTTTATTGTGAGGAGTTGTCAAGAATGACATCTCTGCACATTTCCGGATTGATTGTGATGAGCACTGAAAAGCATCGCTTCGAGATAGAACTGGCGCTGGCCAAGGTCAAGAGTGATATCGAGAAAAGTGCAGATGCTGATGCCTCCTTGAAGAAAAACCTTGCGCATTTGATGACGGCTTTTAATGCGGACAGCATCGTCCTGAAACGAGGGCAGGACTTTTCCGCCTCCGGCGCCCTTGCGAATTCTCCCGTGCTGTCGACATTGCAGACGTGGCTGGAATCCCGTGAGAAAGGGCAGCTTTGGCAAACGAATGTGGTTCCAGGCGCGATAGCGCAAGCCTCCGGGCTTCAGGCATTTTGCAGCGGCATACTCTATGTGCCGCTGGGGGACGATGACTTTCTGGCCCTGTTGCGCAACGAGACAGTCGTAAACCAGCAGTGGGCCGGCAAACCACCCACGAGCGACTTGCCGGCGAGCAGCGCACTCACGCCAAGAGCCTCATTCGAAACCTGGGCCAGAGACACCGCAGGCACGGCCGTAGAATGGGCGGAGGCGGAAACGCGCAGTGCCGCGGAATTGGGTCGTTACCTGAGTTTCAATCTTGACCGTATCGAGCTCGAGCAGTTAGCGATGCACGACAGCCTGACCGGGCTGATCAATCGCCGCAGATTTGAACTGGATCTGCAGCATATTCTCAATGTCGCGCAAGCTAAACCCATCCGCTTCGCTGTGTACATGCTCGATCTCGACCGATTCAAGCATGTGAATGACACTCTGGGGCATCACGCCGGTGATGAGTTGTTGACGCAGGCGGGCAATCGCATCAAGGGGTTGCTGCGCGAGCAGGATACCGTGGCACGTCTGGGGGGCGATGAGTTCGCCATCATCCAGTACAACATCAGTAAAAAAAATGACATCAAACTGGTCGCCGATCGCATCATTGAAGAGCTTGGACAGACATTTTTCTTGCAAGCAGGCAACGCAAATGTTGGCGTGAGTATCGGGATTGCTGTGTACCCGGACCACGCTGTCAGTGCCGAGGCGCTGATGGCTCACGCTGACGAGGCGCTCTACCGGGTGAAAAATGGCGGGCGCAATGCGTGGATGTTATGGAGTGCATAGCATGTCACTTCCGAGTGTCAGTGCACTTACTACGCCGCCTCAATGAGCGTCAGCGAACGCTTGAGCACCAACCGCAGCATCAGGTACAACATCAGACCTGCCGGCCCCGCCAACAGTGTCATGAACAGGAAAGGTACCGTCAGCCAGTGATTGATACCTTGGCGTTTCGCGTCGCGCACTATCCATGCCCCGATAAAAAGATCGAACACGAGGTAGTGAATCCAGCCGCCCAGAACCGCAGTGGGACTTTGGAACAACAGCATCACACCCTGCAGGGAACCAAATCCGGCTCCTTCGGCTGCGGGCTCACCAAAAAATAGCGCCCAGACATAAAACGGCCCCAACAACAGAGGCATCCAGATCGCATGCACCAAAAGCTGGGTAATACGGTGATGGGGAACAATTGCCAGTAACAGCCACGCGGGCAGCACCACAAAGTTGCAGATCAGGAACAACTGGTCAGGGGACATTGGAATACCTCATGTTGCAACGATAGTAGCGATAAGGCTTGCCCATGCTTCAAAGTGCAACGAGTCTAACTCATGCCACTTGTTGGTTTTGCCAAAGCTGAGAGCATACTCCCTCTAATTGGGCACTTACAATCTGAGCAGTGTTGTCGGATCCCAGTGATGTACCTGGTAGAGGTAAATATAATCTGCTCCTAATCTTTTGAGTCTCTACTCCACCTCACACATTATCGACTCCCGGCTGGTTCCGAATGCCTTTTAGTTAATTTGGCTCGCACGTTCCAAGGCAAGAGTTAAATAGCTTCAGTCATTCGTTGAGATGATTGCCCTACCTCCCGCAGCCCCTGCGACAGTTTGCCGCGCGTCACTGTGTCACAGTGACCGGTATTTAAAGCCACCCTAGAATCCCGCCAACAACAAGAACGGCGCTGCCGATTACGTGCACGCCATAGTCTGGCACCAGGAGAAACCCCCCTTGAAAAACGCTCGATTCGTCAGTACGCCAAAGCACCCCTTGCTCGTCTTGCATATCCGCCACGCGCTTGCCGTAAGCTGCTTGCTCGCACCAGGAACGGTGCTCGCGCAGGCTGATCCGGGCGTAGAAGAGATTGTTGTGACAGCGGGTTCCTATGCGCAGTCATTGCGTACTGCGCCGGCCTCAATCTCTGTGATTAGTGACGTAGATCTGCGTGAGCGTAATGTCACTGACATACTGCAAGCCGTACGAGAGACTCAGGGCATCACCATGGATCCGACTGGCGGCAGCTCCAATCGCTCCTCTGTGAGTGTGCGCGGCATGGGCCGCGACTACTCTCTGATGCTGGTTAATGGCCGACGCCTAAGCGCCTCGGATGAAGTCATTCAGCACTCTGACTTTCGCTTTGACTGGCTGCCAATGGAGCTTATTGACCGAGTCGAAATCGTGCGCGGCCCGATGTCTTCTCTGTATGGATCAGAAGCTTTTGGCGGTGTAATTAATGTGATTACCAAGCCGGCAGATGAACGCTGGTTTGGGAACTTCCGTGCACAACAGGGAGGCCAAACAGGAGGCAGTGGCGGTGATGAGTTTAATGCATCTGCGGCCGCCGCAGGGCCTGTCACAGAAAATTTGAGCGTGACGATTGGCGCTTCTCATTTCAGCCGCACCGATATGCCTTATCCGGATGACACTCGTAGTCCGGCCTTGAGTCTTCGTGAGGGCAAACGTGGTAGCAACCTGGTCGTGGGCAGCAACTTTAAGCTGAACTCTCAGCAGTCTCTGTCGCTGGATCTGTCCAGCGCAGAGGAAGAACGGGGTTCCTACCGACTGGAGACGGTGACAGGTGGCGGTTTCATCTATAAGAACAACGGAGACATTAGCCGGAATCACGTGGCACTCGGCTGGAAAGGCGACTTTCAGAGCTTCAGCGCGCGCCTTGGCGCCTACGAGTCGGAGGTCACCAACACCACCAGCTTCTACGATGCTCGTGTGCCACCCTCAAAATCTCCCACCCAGGGCCAGCGCAGCGAAGTTTTCGACGGTGGCCTCGTGTTTCCGTTGGGAGACTCCCATACCCTGTCCACCGGCTTCGAATCCATGAAGCAATATCACGTACACCAGAGCTTTCTCGGTGGCGAGGCCGAAGCGGGCACTTTCTCAGCCTATATCCAGGACGAGATCGTGCTGGCCGACCCGTTGCGTCTGACCGTGGGTCTGCGCAGCGACGAACACGACACTTTTGGATCCGAGTTGAGCCCGCGCACCTATCTGGTGTATCTACCCAGCGACAACATGACCGTGAAGCTGGGCTACGGTCACGGCTTCAAGGCACCGCATCTGAAATACACCACGCCGGGCTACGAGAGCGGCCGCCCGGGCTATGACCTTATCGCCAATCCCGATCTGGCGCCCGAAGTGGTGGATGGCTATGAATTGGGAGTGGACTATCGTCTGGGGGCCATGCAGATTAACCTGGTGGCCTTCGTCAATGAACTGGAAGACCTGCTGGTCGGCGAAGACCTGACGCTACCGGTGCGTGTTCGCGGCCAAGTGGTCAAGAATGGCACCTCGCGTCGTGTGAACGTCGACGAAGCACGCATCAAGGGCACAGAGCTTTCTTTCAGCATGCCGCTGGGCAACCAGTTCGATATCAGTCTGAACCATACCTGGCTGGACGGCGAGAACAAATCCACAGGGCAGGCTCTGACTGAACGTCCCGATCACGCGGCCAATGCACGCCTGAGCTGGACTGACGGCCGTGGGTGGTCTGCGCAGCTGCGCGCCAATTACGTTGGCGAGCAATTCCAATTAGTGGGACGTGGCGCTGCCGCCGTGCTGCAAACCTTGCCTGATTATACCTACTGGAATATTTCCGCTGCGCGGGAGCTTAACCGCACGATGACACTGCGCGCCGGCATCGATAACCTGACGGATGTGAACCTGCTTGAAGAATCCGCCTTGTTTACCTATGCCGACCGTGGACGTTATGCCTACCTCAGTGTCGAAGCGCGTTTTAACTGACAGCGAGGATTACTTTCATGCACATTGAATGGCAAACCAAAGGTATCTGCGCACGTTGGCCCGTCTCATGCGCCAAAGCACTGGGTGTAGCTGCCATGCTGATACTCAGTAGCTTGGCAAGCGCAGAGAAGCTGACGATTGTTTCCACATATTTTGTACTGGAACGCAAATTTGAAATGCTGCAACGCGCGGCAGAAGGAACGGGGCTTGAGATTGACTGGGTGCAAGTAGGCGTTCATGAACCTGCGCGTATTGGTGTTGCACTGGACGGCGCCCACATGGTCATCATCGATGCGCCACGCAGTGATGATCAGGCACTGGTGCAGGGCGCTATCGGTGATTTCCTCAACCGCGTGGATATCCCGATTCTCAGTATCAACGTGATGAGCCCGCCTATGCGAATGCGCGGTGTCAGGCTGGAATCCGAGCATGCTCAGCGTCTTTTCAACTATTATGCCGGGGGCACCAGCGTCAACTTCAACCGCCTGGCCCAGTATGCCCAGGCGCTATTAACCGGGGCCTCGGTGGCAGCCATCGAGCCCGCCCTCGAACTTCCGGAACGGGCGATCTATCATCCTGACTACGAGAGTCTGGTGTTCTCTGATCTGGATACCTACCTTGACTGGTGGCAGGGCAAGTACGGCCTGAGTGTGGAAGGCAAGCCGGTGATCGGTATGGAGATGTCGTCCAGCTATATCTCGGACGGGCAGACCGGCATGATGGACCGCTTTGCTCTGGAAGTGCGCGAGGCCGGCGCGGTGCCGGTTATTCTGTACCGCTCTAGCCGCGTAGCCAGTACGCGGGCAGAACTGAGCAGCGCGCAAGGGGGTGGACGGCCTGAAAGCGCATCGGGCAGTGGCAGACCTGCCGGCGCAACCGGTAGCAATCGCCCCGAAGGCGGCGGACGCCCCACTGACAGTGGTAGCCCCGCGTCCAGCACTGCGGCACACAGCGACCCGAACAGCACGGATGTCTCGCAGGATTTTATGAATCCACTGGCAGTTGCCACCCTGGATCTCAGCGACGACAGTCTGGTCATGCGCAATGGCGAGGTGTTCCTGGACGTCATCGTCATCAATACCTTTCTGGGCAGTGACCCGGAAGGCCGCAAGGCCTGGCTGAAGGCGCTGAACATTCCAGCGATCAACGCCGTGCAGTACCGCGATGGCACCTATCAGGACTATCTGCAGGACACCGCAGGCATCAGCAACTTCGGCATTCCCACCAACCTCATCATTGCTGAATACATCGGCCTGATCGACCCAGTGGTCATCACTACCAATGAAGATGGTGAGTACGTGGCGGTGGAGGAGCACATCGACATGCTGATGCACAAGGCATTAAATCTCGCTGCGCTGCGCAAACAGCCCAACGCTGACAAAAAACTGGCGCTGTTTTTCTGGAATCACCCGCCCGGCGAGCACAACATGGGCGCATCCAATCTGAATGTGCCGGTGTCCGTGGCCAGCCTTGCAGCGGCGCTGCGTGAAGACGGCTATAGCATCGATCCAGTGAACGACCAGCAGCTGATTGATTCCATCTCTGATATGCTGCGCCCTTATTACCGCAGTGAGGGGATTGTCGACATTCAGCAGACCAGCGCCTGGGACTTCCTGCCCTTGAGCCGCTACCAAATCTGGCTTGCCGCCCTGCCCGCCAGCGTGCGTGACAACATCGTCGGCCGCTGGGGCGCCCCCGAAGACAGCCACTGGGTAATAGAACGCGAAGGCGAGAAAGGTTTTGTCATTCCGCGCACCCAGTACGGCAATCTGTATGTACTGCCGCAACCCTCCCGCGGCGATGCGCCGGCAGAAGAAAACGACGTGCTCTACCACGACACGCTGCTGCCAGTGCACCACGGCTATCTGGCCACTTACCTTTGGGTGCGCGAGCAGATCGAGGCGGATGCCATCATCCACTTTGGCACACACGGCAGTCAGGAATGGCTACCCGGCAAGGAGCGCGGACTGTGGATCTATGACAACCCCAACCTGTTGGTAGGCAATATCCCGGTGATTTATCCCTACATTGTCGACAACATGTCTGAAGCGGTGCACGTAAAGCGCCGCGGCCGTGGCGTGGTGGTGAGTCATCAGACGCCCCCGTTCTCGCCCGCAGGACTGTCCGATGATTTCTCCGACATCAACGACCTGATCACCGAGTACCGGCTGGTGGACGAAGGGCTGGTGAAAGAGAACGCCCGCGAGCTGATCGTGGCCAAGGCGGTAGAAATGAATATACACGCCGATCTCGACTGGACCGAAGAAGTGCTCATGTCACGATTCGACGAGTTCCTGCGCGACATTGAGGACTACCTCGAAGAACTGGGCATGGCTATGCAGCCGCTGGGCATGCACGCTTTCGGCTCCACGGCACTGGACGAACACTTGTCAAGCAACATCATGCAGATGCTGGGCGAACCACTGGTGCAAAAGATGGGCTACGAAAGTGTGGCAGAGGCATTCAAGATCGACTACCAGCTCCTGCGCGACACGCGCCCCTACCAGTTTGTCGCCAACCACATAGTGGGCGATGTGCCCTTGACTGCGCAGGACGGCGAAGACACTGAGCTGGTGTCGCTGCGCGATCAAGGCAAGCAGTACCTGCGCAACCTGAATGCCGGTGGCGAGATCGAGGCGGTGCTAGCCGGGCTCTCGGACCAGTGGGTTGATCCGTCCTATGGCGGTGACCCTATCCGCAACCCCGACGCCCTGCCCACTGGCCGCAACATGTATGGATTTGACCCGGCACGTGTGCCCACCCGGTCGGCCTGGGCCGGCGGACAGGATGCTCTGCAGAGTCTGATCGACAGTCACCAGCAGACCCACGGCGAGTTCCCGCAGAAGTTGGCCTTTGCGATGCGCAGCACCGAGACGGTGCGGCACCTGGGCATGCTGGAGGCGCAAGTGTTCGATGCGCTGGGCGTGCGTCCGCAGTGGGACAGCGGCGGTCGCGTCACCGGCATGGAGCTGATTCCACTGGCGGAACTGGGGCGCCCGCGCATCGACGTCGTGGTATCTATCACTGGTCTGTACCGCGATCAGTATCCTATTGTCATGGAGCGCTTCAATGAAGCCGTGCTGCTGGCGGCCAATGCCGACGAGCCGCTGGCGATGAACTTCGTGCGCGCCAACAGCGAACGTATCCTGGGCGAGTTGACCATGGCCGGGGTAGACGAAACCACCGCCCTCAATGCCGCGCTGACCCGTGTGTTTGGCAACGAGTCCGGCGACTATGGCACCGGACTGCCCGATGCCAGCCTGATGTCTGACAAATGGGAAGCCGACGACGGCCAGCTGGCCGAGGTCTATCTATCACGCATGTCCTGGGCCTATGGGCCTGACCCCGAGCAGTGGAGCCGCAAGATCACCGCCCCCGATGGCAGCCCGGTGAATGTCTATTCCACGCACCTCAAGGGAACCTCGGCGGCGGTCATGTCACGCTCATCAAACCTGCGCGGCCTATTGGATAATGACCATTCGTTCGAATATTTGGGCGGCATCTCGCTGGCCGTGCAACACCTGGATGGCGCATCGCCGCAGATGTACATCTCTAATATGCGTGACCCGGCACGTGCGAAATTGCAACGCGCTGAACAGTTCCTGGCCATGGAGCTGCGCGCGGTGTACCAGCACCCGAACTGGATCAAGGAGATGGAAGCCGAGGGCTATGCGGGAACGCTGCAGCTGCTGGAAACTATCAATAACTTCTGGGGCTGGCAGGTAATGGACGCCAGCATCGTACGCGACGACCAGTGGGACGAGTTCCATGCCACGTATGTGATGGACCGCTACGACCTGGGTACACGCGAGTGGTTTGAGGAAACCAACCCGGAAGCCCTGGCACAGATTGCCGAGCGCATGCTGGAAGCCTCGCGCAAGGGCTACTGGGAGGCCAGCGAACAGACGCTGCGTGAACTGGTGGAAACCTATACCGAGATTAATCAGCAGCATGACGTGTTCACGGCAAACAACGACTTTCAGGAATACGTCAACACCCTGGCGATGGGCTTTGGTTTGAACACCGCTTCCCCCACCCTGGACGCCGAGGCAATGCCGGAGCCCGCCAATGAAGCCATTTCTGAGCCGTCGCAGGACGTCAATCCCACTGGCGAAAGTGTCACCGTGCAAGGCCAAGTCATGCGTGAAGTCTCCATGCTGACTTCCGAGGACGCCCGGGACCTGTTCTGGCTTTGGTTGCTGATCGGCATGATCGGCGCCGGGATAATCAATCGCGACTGGCAGTCACGCCGTATCGACGCCCTTAACTAAAAGCACCACAAGGAGAATTACCATGTTAATGATTGAAAATGCGCTTTCACAGGTCACCGCATACTTCATGTTGCCTGTACTGATTTTGCTGGCCTTGATGTTCTGTTATTCACTGTTTGCCCTGGGAGAGTTTCTGTACGACATTGCCGGGCGCAAGTTTTTTGCACGCTACCCGACCAGCATCGCGAGGATGATTGCACTCAACGGCAACATCGCGGTTGAAACACTTGAGCTTCAGGTACTCAAAGAACTTGAAATATTGCGCATTGTCAGCCGTGTTGCACCCATGCTGGGTCTGGTTGCTACCATGATCCCGATGGGGCCCGCGCTGATTGCTGTGTCCCAAGGCGACTCGCTAGGCATGGCGCAGCAACTGGAAGTGGCCTTTTCGGCGGTGATCACTGCCCTGATGGCAGCATCAATCACCTTTGTTGTGCTGTTGGTCAAACGCCGGTGGTTACTAGCAGAAATCAGTGATTACAACCAGGGCCTGATGCAGAATGCCGGTTCAACAACTGTGCGTGAGAGTGAACTCAGAGCGGAGGCATCGGCATGAGAGCAGCCCCAAAGTCATTAGCCATTCTGAGCGACGGTGACCAGGACGATCCCATCCTGAGCGTGGTGAACCTGATCGACGTGTTTCTGGTGATCATTGCCGTGTTACTCCTGGTGATTGTTCAGAACCCGCTCAACCCTCTACTGAGTGACGAGGATGTCGTCGTCATCAAGAACCCCGGACAGGAAAATATGGAGATGATCATCAAGGAAGGCGAAGAACTGACCCAGTACCGCAGCAGCGGCGAGATAGGTGAGGGTCAGGGTGTCCGTGCGGGCGTTACTTACCGTATGGACGATGGCACCATGGTGTACGTGCCTGAGTGATGATAACGTTGTAGCGAGCGGGCTTCAAACTGAAGCCCGCATTCAGATCTATTACCCCCTACTGCCAGGCTTTTTAAGCTCACCTCTGAGCTCGCTCACCTCGCGCTGCAGTTTTCGCATTTCCTCTAACAGCTCCTGTTGAGTCGCCTGCTCCTTGTCACGCTCTTGCTGGTGCTCTTCGTCATGCATGCTTTGCACAGCATTCACAATCACCGCAATAAACAGATTTAACATGGTGAAGGTGGAAATCAGAATAAAGGGTACAAAAAACGCCCAGGCATAGGGGAATTCAGCCATCACTGGGCGGGCAATACCCATAGACCAACTTTCCAGTGTCATAATCTGGAACAGGGTATACAGCGATGACCCAAGGCTACCAAACCATTCCGGAAAGGCCTCTCCGAATAACTTGGTGGCCATGACCGCGGCCACGTA
>JAUSPW010000679.1 GCA_030652635.1 Pseudohongiella sp.
CTTCAGCCATTGACGATTCTGCTTGTCGAAGATAATCCGATGAATCAAATGTTGGCGGTCAAAATTCTGCAGAACGATGGTCACATCGTTGATGTGGCCGACAACGGCCTGGAGGCCTTACAAAAAACCGGGCAGCGTGAATACGATCTTATTTTGATGGATCTGCAGATGCCGGTAATGGACGGCCTGGAGGCCACTCGCCGGATACGAGAGTCCGAGCAACACACTGGCAAACACTTACCTGTTATTGCGATGACAGCGCACGCTCTGCCAGAAGTTAAGGACAGCTGCATCGAGGCAGGCATGGACGATTACATCGCCAAACCAGTTCGACGTGCGGATTTGATTGCGGTACTGACACTGACCGCCGATCGGTTCAAGCTGAGACATGATGCCTGAGTTTGTTGGCGATTTCGGAGCTTGCACAACCGCAGGCCAGCAGGTAGTAGAGCTTGGTGACTGCAGCTTCGGTGGTCAGATCACGCCCGCTGATTGCTCCAGCTCCCGCCAGACTGCTACCAGCCGCATAACGACCAAAACTCACCACCCCATCCAATGGCTGTGACACCACCAGCACCACAATGCCGCGCTCAACCACAGATTTCACCTCATTGAGGAAGTCTGGGCAACGAGAGGGCGCATTTCCAGATCCGTAAGCCTCCAATACGACGGCTCTGGTGACGGTATCCGCGCAGACGGCCCGTAACAGTTGTGCACTGATCCCCGGGTAAAGTCGCAATAAAACGACGGCGTTATCTGGCGGCAGCGCCAACGTTGGCAGCGGATCAGATTGCTCGTGTACCGTGCGGCGCGCACCTTGAAAGTGAATATCAATACCAATACTGCCCAACGGCGCGCAGCGTGGTGAGTCGAAGGCATCATAGGCATTGGCCGACACTTTGGTTACCCTGTTGCCGCGCATGATCTTTGAGCCGAACACCACACACACCTGAGCCATCGCAGCTGGCATGGTAGCGGCCACCTCAATTGCTGATATCAGATTGCTGCGCGCATCACTGCGTGGGAATCCGAATGGCAATTGCGCACCGGTCAGCACCACAGGTTTGCCTTGGCGGCGGATGAAGTAACACAACGCTGAACTTGTGTAGGCCAGCGTGTCGGTGCCGTGCAGCACAACAAAGCCATCGTAGTTGTCATAACGCTGTTCAATATCGGTGGCGATTTTTAACCAAACGGCAGGCGTCATGTCTGAACTATCGATCAGAGGTTCGTAACTGAGGGTATGCAGCACCGGTGGATTCTTCTGAAAAGAAGGTCCCATTTCAATCAGCTGTGTTATCTCGGCAGCCAGGTCGGGCGCCGGCGCCAGCCCATGGGCAGTCTGCTTCATGCCAATGGTGCCGCCTGTGTAGATAATCAGTAATCGTTTGGGCATATTGCTCCGGTGCTGGATTCCACACAAAAAGGCTGTGTTATGCCTTGGGCAGGCTGATCACAATTTCATCGTCACGATGCTCGGTCACCATACCCGCCGGGACCACTGTGTCTGGCAACATGATAGTCCGACTGAACTGACTGCTGCCACTGCGACTACCAGAAAACCCAGCGTTATTGGCACTGGCTTGCCAACGGATTGCGCCGGTTACCGTGAGTTTGTCCTCTTGCACATCGGTGCCCAGCTCAAACTCGTGTCCTTCCGGTACAGTAATCACAATCTCAAGCGTGGTCTCAGTTTCTCTCAACGAAATGTCCGGCTGATGTAAACCGAGCCCGGCAAAAGGCGCCGCACCAAACAGCGAGTTGTCAGGCATCGCACTCAAGCCAGCTATGCCCGTCACAGAGGGCATTGCCCCGCCAAACACACTGCCCATCATGGCATCCATTTGTTGGCGAATGGCTTCCATTTGCTGAAATGGATCGATCGCTGTGATGGCCGGGTTTGATAAGGTGTGAGGAGCCTGTTGAGCTGAATCCAACAGGGCTTGCAGCGCTGGCCCGGTAGTCTGAGGTCTCAACGAGTCAATTTGTTTATTGAGTTGTAATGCGTACAAACCCAGCGCGATTACCGCGCCCACACTCAAAACAAGCAGTCCCACCAGCAGCTTTTTCTGTTTAGGCTGCGACGGGTTGAGGTCGGAATTATGCATAGTTAGCCTCCTTCACAATTACCAACGTCAGGGTTGAAAGATTCGGCTTAGATTCTGGGGACTGCCCGTAAATTTTCAAGTGTGCCTAAAGCCTGACCGCACACAGCCGATAGCCTTTTTGTTAGTACTTGCAGGAAGGCTCATGAACCCGTCGACCATTATAGGCATGCTGGCCAGCTTGATTTTGTTGGTCAGTGTGCTGTTTTTTACTGCAGAATCGGCCAGCTCCTTTTTTGATCCTGCCAGTCTGACCATTGTGGTGACTGGCACCATCGCGGCAACCTTCATCAGTTATCCTATGAAAGAGGTGCTCAGGGTCATCAAGCTGGTGGCCCTGGTTTTCCGCCGGGAAAATACCTATACCCGTGATGACATCAAAGAGTTGGTGCAGATGTCGCGGTTATGGTTCCAAGGTAATATCAAAGATGTGGATGAAGCGCTGGCCCGCACAAAAAATCCGTTTTTGCGCAACGGCATCCAACTGGTTATCGCCAACACCTCTGAACAGGAAATAATCGACACCTTACGCTGGCGGATTGCCCGGGTAAAAGCGCGGGAACGGGCCGAGGCGCAGATCTTTCGCACCATGGCCAGCTACTCGGCAGCCTTTGGCATGATTGGCACGCTGGTTGGCCTGGTCAATATGTTGTTTGTGATGGATGCCGGCAGCCTGGACACCATTGGCCCACAGATGGCGGTTGCGTTGTTGACAACGTTCTACGGCATTCTGCTCGGGAACATCCTTTTTAAGCCGATCGCAGTAAAGTTGGAGCGCCGCACTGAAGAGCGTCTCATTGCCATGAATATGGTGCTCGAAGGCGTATCCATGATGAGCAAACGACGCCCGCCCTCCTTCATCGAGGACACCTTGAAGTCGTTTGCGGCGCAGTTTGACGATGAAATACGTGACGGTGGTGCACCACCTGCCGCGCGAAAAAAATGATCACTCACTCGCTTCATCAGGACTTTTAATCCGTGTCCAGCAAATATGATGTAGACCTGATTGGCGACGATGGCCCCGTAGAAGATGGCGAGGGCGAGCCGTGGATGACCAGCTACCTCGACGTTATGACCTTGCTGTTTGCGTTTTTTGTGATGTTGATGTCGATGTCA
>JAUSPW010000680.1 GCA_030652635.1 Pseudohongiella sp.
GTTCAGCCAACTTGTCTGACCATCAGACATCATCACCGATCTGCCTAGGGCAGATGGAGTAAGAGAAAATGAAACTGTTGCAACACCGTCTGGTTATTGCCATGGGGCTGTCGGCCGCATTGCTGAGCGCGTGTGAGACAACCCAGCAAACGCAGTCGAGCATGCCGCAAATGCCGTCGATGCCGTCATCATCCATGCCGTCGATGCCTTCGCCCTCGTCAAGTTCCAGCTCGTCTTCATCGAGTTCGTCTTCTTCGAGCTCGTCTTCATCGAGTTCGTCGTCATCATCAAGCTCAACAGCATCCAGCTCTTCAGCAGGATCGTCGGGTTCGTCGGGTGGCATGCCCTCGATGCCGTCTCCTGGAGCGCGGCAGTCTGGAGCGTCGGCGTCTATGCCGGGCTTGCCGGATTTTTCCAGCGGACGCAGCACATCTTCTGGAAGCAGCAGCACCGCGGGCGCGAGCTCTTCGTCCGGTGCCGCCGGTGCGCTTGGTGACATGATGCCAGGCAGCGCCGGCTCAGGCCGACCAGCCACGCCGGGATCTGGTAGCCTGCCGGGTGACAGCACCATGCCAGGCGCGGGCGCCCAAGGATCGGCCAGCTCAAGCGGCTCAACAGCTGGCACAAGCAATAGCGGTGGGTCCCAGTCCACAGCATCCGGCAACGGAGATGGTGGTATTAACGCTAGCGTCAGCGCCGGTGGTGTGACAGTGGGCAGCGACGGCGTCAGCGTGAGCGCAGGTGGCGTGACAGTTGGCGGCGGTGGTATCAGCGTCGCGGGCATGCCGGTGGGAGGTGTGATGCCAGGTACCGGTACCGGCAGTGGTACAGGAACGGACCCAGGCATGGGAACAGGTGGTTTTCCAGGGACAGGCACTGGCGGAATTCCAGGGGGGATGCCGGGCGCTGGTTCAGGCATGCCCGGCGGTATTGGTGGTGGCGTGATGACCGCTCGCGATCGCGTAGCGGTGTTGGACGGCGCTCTTGGGCGAGGGTACGAGGATTTTGATGGCATCATTCTGGCGGAGCGCAGCCGAGCCCAACGACAGAGTAACGAAGTTGGTAGTGATCCTGCCGGTCTTTACAATGAACAAGCGGGTGCAGGTGGCATGCCTGGTGTGGCATTCCCAGGCCAGGGTCAAGGCGAGGTAGGCCAAGGCGGACAAGGTGGATTTCCTGGCGGCGTGATCGCCAGCACGAGCACAGCTGGCCAAGGTCCGCAAAGTGGCGGCTCCGGGGGCTCGATGGGTGGTCGTCAGGGTGGGCCGTCCGCTCCGGCGGAAGGTGCTTACCCAGTTCCAGAGGATATTCCCGGCGGAGATAACGATGATGTTGTTGCGCGCCAAATTCGCGAAGCAGCCATGAATGAACCTGATCCAGAGTTGCGCGAAAGACTTTGGGATGAATACCGTCGTTACACAGGGCTTTTGCAGTAAGGTGGTTGATATGACGCTATTGATAAGGCAGTTTTTTAAACCTTTGCATGTTTTCAGCGTTGTGCTGCTGATGTCCTTGGCTGCCTGCGCCACGACATCCGTAAAATCGACTCAGTTTGTGCCGATTGTTCAGGGCGATGTCCCCATGGACGACGCATTGTTACTAGATGTTGGCATACGGGTGTTCGATCCAGGCATTGATGAAATTGATAAAGACGATATGGATCGTACCAATCCGGAGATCCGCAGAGCCGAATCTCGTTATGCCCCCTATTTGATGGCAGAGACACTGCAACGCTCAGGAAACTGGGGTGTTGTCCGCGTGCTGCCGGCGCCAACCACCACGATGGATGTCTATCTGGATGGTCAGATACTGTTATCGAATGGCGAAGGCATGATCATAAAAGTGACGGTAACCGACTCGACTGGCATGCTCTGGTACACGCGCGAGTATGAAGAGCATATCAGCCAATACAACTATGATCTGACTCAGCGCCAGTCGCACGATCCATTCCAGGTGATTTACAACAACATTGCCAACGACCTGCTGGCGTTTCGGCAAGGCTCAATGAGCGACGACCAGATACGGACTATCCGGACTGTCTCAGAGCTGCAGTTTGCAGCAAATTTTGCTCCCGAGATATTTGGCAGTTATTTGACCAAAAATCAACGTGGCATTACAACACTGACGCGTTTGCCTGCCGAAAATGATCCCGCGCTGATCCGTATTCTCGACATCCGAGAGCGGGACAACCTGTTTGTGGACACTGTGCAGGATTATTACGCAACCTACGCTCGGCAGATGCGTGGCCCGTATGACGCGTGGCGTGAGCAGAGTTTTACCGAGACCATGGCCCTTGAGGAAGCTGAGCGCTCTGCGCGCCGACGGTTCATCACGGGCGCGGCAGCAATCGCCGGCGGTATAGCCGCCGTTGGGCAAAACAATGCTGGCGCACAGATGGCTGGCATTACGGGCGTCGCCGCTGGAGCGTATCTGGTACGCAGTGGTTTTGAGCGTTCGCAGCAGGCACAAATGCACATTGCCGCGCTAAGCGAGCTGAGCGCCTCTCTCGAGGCTGAGGTCGCGCCTAAAGTAATCGAACTGGATGATCGTCAAATCATGCTCACCGGCACTGTTGAAGAGCAGTATCAACAATGGCGAGACATCCTGATGGAAATCTACCTGACGGAAACGGGTGGGCTCTGATGCAGGTCGCAGGGAACGAAAAAATATCGGCCTGGATCTGGGTCGCGCTGGCTGCGCTGGTGCTGCTGGCGCTGGCAGTCATCTTTGTGCTGCCGAATGTCGTCCAGCAGTACGAGCTACCGCTGACACCAAGAGTCGCCCAAGCTGTTATCGAAACGCCGGCCGTTTCAGCCCCGGCCCAGCCGACTGGGCCTGCGTTGTCGCCTTTTGAAGAAGCACAAATCGCTCGTCAGCGCCGCGAAGCGCAGGATGCACTGGCCAGTCTGCTGGAGCGTCAGACGGATCTGCAGGTAACCAACGTCTCCGCCTGGGCTGCTGAGGACTATGATGCCGCGGTGGCCAGTGCGCGTCGCGGTGATGAATTTTACCGGATAGCCAACTTTGCGGAAGCAACCTTAGCGTACCAGCAAAGTGACCAAGCGCTTGCGCAACTACAAGCGCTACGCCCTCAGGAATTTCAGCGCTTGATGGCGGCAGGTGAAGCCGCACTGCTGGCCTCTGACGCCGCCACTGCCTTAGAAAGTTTTTCGCTGGCAGCACAGATTGATCTGACCAGTGCTGCGGCTGACGATGGCATGCGCCGAGCACAGGTACTGGACGAGGTTGAACGGCTGTTGGCAGAAGGGGATGATTTACAAAACAGCGGACGGATCGCAGAAGGGCGCGCATTAATAGAGCAGGCCTCTGCGCTGGACAGTAATCATCCGCGTATCAGTGAACTGATGGCACGTAACGCGCAATTGCAGATTGATGCACGCTTTACGCAGGCAATGTCCGAGGGTTTCGCGCTGCTACAGCAGTCGCAATCAGATCAGGCGATCGTTGCGTTTGAGCAGGCTTTACAAATCAAACCGGGCAATCAGCAGGCTCAGGAAGCCATCGACCAGACTCGCACGGAACTGACACTGAAGGCGATTGAGACGCAGCGCGCCCGCGCACTGGCGCTGGAAAGTGCCGAGCAATGGCAAGAAGCGATTGCAGCCTACGATGCCATTCTCGCGTTAGATAATAATCTGGTGTTTGCTCAGGAGGGCCGTGATTACTCTGCACGTCGTGTGCAACTTGATGAGCTGCTTGAATTGAATCTCAACAACCCGCTGCGTTTGTCTGAGAGCGCCGCGTTTGATGAGGCTAATGCGGTGTTAAAAATCGCAACTGACCTCGCCAGGGATCTTGAGCAAGATACACAAATGTCGCTCGGCCCGAGACTGCAAGGTCAGATCACGCGCACAGAACAGCTGCTTCAAGATATGCAAATACCTGTGCAGTTGACGCTGGTGTCCAATAATGCAACCGACGTGACCATTTTCCAGGTTGGCCGGCTGGGCAGTTTTACAGAAACAACCTTACAGCTGAAACCCGGCCGGTATGTTGCGGTAGGTACCCGACCCGGGTTCCGCGATGTTCGGGAGGAGTTTGTTGTAGGGTTTGGCCAACAACTCAATTCTTTGACCATCTCGTGCAACGAGCAAGTAGCTGCAGTCGACAGGCGCTGATTCCATGCAGGACAATTCATACAAACCTGAACAGACAGGCATGATCGCGTCTCCAGATGAGATAGACAGTATTACGCCGGTAGATTTCTCGCCCCCGCCGCCGCCTCAAAAACGAATCAAGCTGGCAGTACGCTGGTATCACTTTGTGATTGGTGCCGCTGTGTTGCTTGTCAGTGTGCCGGCTTGGTTTGTATTAACCGCACGATCGGTGTTCATTGATGTCAATCCGCCCGAGGCGATGGTCGATATTGTCAGTGGAATTGCTGTGCAAGTTGGTCCGCGTTATTTGATGCGCTCGGGGGACTATCAGGTGCAGGTCAGTGCGCCGGGCTATTTCGAGACCCGTGTCGACATACGTGTGGGTACTGAGCAGGCACAGACGCATCCGGTTGAATTACAACCAAGACCCGGACTGGTCAGTGTGCAGGTGCTGGGCGAAGACGGCGTGCCGATTACCGGAGCACGTGTGTTACTGGATGGTGTGGATCTGGGTATAAGCCCTTTAACCGATGTTGAAATTCCACCCGGCACCTATAACCTGCAGGTGCAACAGCAACGCTATCTCGACTTTGCCAACAGCATTGACGTTGCGGGGCGTCTGCAACAGCAGTCAATCGATGTCGCGCTATCACCAGCCTGGGCAAATGTCAGTTTTAACACCATGCCTGCCGGTGCAGACATCATCGCTAATGGTGAAGTGCTGGGTGTCACCCCTGCGCAGATTGAGTTGTTGCAAGGCGCATACGACATCACCTTAAAACGCAGCGGATACAAAGCCTGGCAGGATGATTTGCAGGTGAGTGCTGGTGCGGACATGCGTGTGCCGGATGTCACACTTGAGGCGGCCGACGGTCTGGTGTTTATCCGTTCAATCCCCGGCAATGCCAATGTCACTATCAACGGTGAATTCCGGGGCCAGACGCCCCTCGAAGTGTCCTTGTCTCCAGGTCAGGCACATGATGTTCGATTATTCCGCACTGGTTTTAATACAGCCGCGCGCACGATCAGAACCACTGCAGAGCAAGGGCAGGACATTACGGTTGCACTGGATCCTGTGACTAGCCTGGTGCGCGTTATTGCTGAGCCGGCGGACGCTGAATTGTATGTAGATGGCGAGCTCAAGGGTGCGGCCAACCAAACTTTGGAACTGATTGCAGCCACACAACGTATCGAAATTCGCAAAGAAGGGTTTGTTGCTTACGCCACCAACTTTACCTCGCGGCCAGGACTCGACCAGGAGATTCGGGTACAGCTCAAAACAGAAGAGCAGGCAAGACAGGATTCGATTCAGCCCGTCATCACTAGCGCAG
>JAUSPW010000682.1 GCA_030652635.1 Pseudohongiella sp.
TTGAGGGCCAGCAGATTGGTTTGCTCTGCAATACCGTTGATCACTTCGATAACCGATCCAATGGCGTCGCTGTCGCTGCCCAAGCCTTTAATCAGATGGGTGATGTCATCAATATTCTGCGCAAGTTGCGTGGTCGCAGACAAACTCTCCTGAATCGATTGGTGACCATGAGCAACGCTGCGATCAGCTTCTTCGGCTGCGCTTGATGTATTGGCGGTATTGCTGGCCACTTCGTTAATCGCGGATGACATTTCAGTCACGGCCGAGGATACCGAACTTAGCTCCTCCTGCTGACGGTGAATGGCGCTATCAGTCTCTGACACGGCGTCATTGGCTTGGGAGGCGAGTTTGGTCAAACGACCGGCAGACTCATCCACGCGGGTCAAAATGGTATCAATCTGCGATTTACGTGCTTTGAGTGCCAGTTCCAGACTGCCCAATTCATCATGCCGACCGGTATACACGGCACGCGCAATCGGGTCGTTGCAGACGTCTTTACTCAACGCCAGCACCCGATCCAGCTGTGATGACAGCGCCCAGTTTCCAGCCAACGCGAGCACCCCGGTCAGTGTTGCCAGTAGCACCTTGATGGTGGCAGATAATGTGGGAATTGCCATCAGCGCAATCAACACTGCAATGCCCAGCCCCTGAACCAGCAGTTGTTTGTGCCGCCATGACAGCAGACTGTGCATGCGTACAGACACACCGTTGAGCAGTTTTGCATACAGCTTTTCAGCGTTTGCCACGTGTTTTTCGTCAGGCTGCACACGCACGGATTGGTAGCCAGTGGTCTGGCCGTTGTCCATGATGGCGGTAACAAAGGCGTCAACCCAATAATAATCGCCGTTTTTGCAGCGATTTTTAACCATGCCCATCCAGGGGCGCCCTTCATGAACGGTGTTCCACAAGGCCTTAAACGCTTCTTTGGGCATATCATTATGGCGCACGATGTTATGCGCTGAACCCAACAGCTCCTGCTCGGTAAAGCCCGAAATATTCACAAATTCCGCGTTGGCGTATTTGATGTAACTTTTCAGATCCGTGGTAGAGACCAATTTCTCTGCTGCAGAAAATTGACGGCGTTGTGACATAAGAAAAACCCTACAAAACACATTGGCTTGCTTTAATTAACGGCACGAGGGGATAAGTCTTGAGCAAAAAGTGTGATAGTCATCACGTTTTTTGACTGCGTTGGCGAGTGCAACGCGACAATGTGGGGTTACAGACCCGTGTGTGATTACCGGCTGAGATACCATTTTACTGACTCAGGGAGTGAAACGTGTACGAACAACAACCTTGTCTCGTGTAATGATCTGCCGAAACGATTCGCTGGTTGTTGCCCAATCAACGATGTCAACTTTCCAGGGCAGATCTGACTCCGAAAAGTCTTCTGCCATCGCCGCACTTGTTTCCAATGGCAGCGGTTGATCAGTGATGATGGCCAAATCAAGATCGGAATAGGGTTTTGCCGTTCTTTTAGCACGCGAGCCGAATGCCCAGACATCAAACTCTGGTATGTGAGTTTTCAGTATATCCTGAACAATTAGCCACTGCTCAAGCGTGACATCGATTGGTGGGGCAGCAATCAAGACAAATGTTCCTTCAATCGATCACACAGAAAGTTGGCTTCATCTAAAAATGACGGTATGCCGGATACCACCTCTATTGCTATCTCTTCATCGTAGGTGTGGCTGGTTTTGCTGCGCATTTCCCTGAACAATCGCCATCGTGGCCAGTCACTCAACAACAACCCTTGCTCGTTGGCTGATCGGATCAAATCAGCAAACGGCATTGAGTCGTACAGCTCAGGACTGGGCGAGGCAAACTCAAGATAACGCTTGAGCGTCTTGTGTGCCAATTCGTAGGTAAATTCAAATCGCTGTACCAATCCATCGCGAATCTGAGTGTCGCTGACGTCGTGTTGGTATCTCGCCAGTCCCTCTTTCAAGCGCTGAATGGAATTTTGCAAAGATTCCAGGCTTGGTTTGTTGTCAGGCATACTTGT
>JAUSPW010000688.1 GCA_030652635.1 Pseudohongiella sp.
ACAAGTACCGCTGCAGAAGGATACTGGTCTTGCTGTCCTCTAATTTCCTGCTCTTTGGTTTTAATGGTTGACGTATTGGCATTCACAACCCAGCTTTCTACTGAAACCACACCATCTAGACCATAAAGTTTGTGGAGGTTACTGGCAAGCTCCTGCTGGACCTTTGCGCTGATTCCATTAATACCATCATCAAGGCGTAATGACAGGAGATATCCACCTATTCCAACGCCCCAGCGCTCAGACACTGCGAATGCGCCACGGACAGTGCTGTGATACCGTGGGAAGATCTTTTGTGACCAGGGACTGGGGTTGCGTAAAGAACGGAGATAAGCATCACACGACAGATCGTCAACACTGATTGTGTCGTACCGGCTGAAATACAAAGACCCCTCATCAGTCAAATTTTTATAGTTTCTGGCACGCAGAAAGCCGTCAATGACGACTCTGTCATGATAATGCTCATTGATATACCATCGCTCCACTTCAGCTTCGCTACCAGCCTCTACACAATGCCAGACGCCCAATGCGCCGTTGCCTGCAAGCTTCATCTTTTCTACTCCTTACTTTCGGGATTGGGTCAACAAACTCATTAATTGGCCGGTTAAACAGCCAGGCGCTTAATGTCACCCAATACAAATATATAGAGCAGTGCACCAATGAGTGGCATGGAACCAACATAGACCAAAGCGGCTGCGTAACTCGTTGTATAAAACAAAATATATCCAATCAGTATGGGTGTGAGAATGCCAGCCAGATTAGTCACAAAATTGAATACGCCACCGCTCATGCCGATCAATTCTTTAGGCGCAACATCAGAAATAACAGTCCAGCCAAGATAAGTGATGCCTTGACCAAAAAAAGCCACACACATAATTGCAATTACAATCATATTGCCTTCAGTGCCTTTGGGTACCAACGCTGCAAATACAATGACGGAGGCCATTACAAATCCAAGTGTTATTGGTACCTTACGACCAATATTTGCTGAACCGGTTCGCCGCAGCAGATAATCAGAAAGCTGACCACCACAAAGAACACCCAGTGCCGCGGCAATGTAAGGTAATGCACCCCATATTCCCGCTTGCAGAAACTGCATATCTCGTTCACTTCCAAGATAATTGATAAAATCAATCAGAAAAAATACCAGGACTGTGTTGCCACAAAACATCGCGGCTGAGGCCACAAGAATTTGCCGCCGACGGAATACACTAGCAAGATTTTTCCAATTGAATTTAAGTCTGGCTGTTTTAGGTGCTAATCCACCACCTGCTTCGATGTAGTCAAGCTCCGCCTGATTGGCAATCTTGCTATCGTTCGGCTCGTGATACTTACCGTAAAAGTAGAACGCGAAAAGCATCCCTCCCAGACCAGCAATAAGAAACAAAGCTCTCCACCCTAACTCTGATGTAATCCATACCAATGGCACGCTCAGAAAGGCCAGTCCCGCGTATTGCCCAACCGCGTAAACACTGTTTGCACGCGCACGCTCACCCTGTGGAAACCATGTAGCAAGAATTCTGCTGTTTGCTGGAAAACAGGGGGCTTCGCACAAGCCCATACCAAGACGATATCCAAACATCGCAGCAAAACCACCCGCAATACCTTGTGCTGCGGTAAAAAGCGACCAGCTAAAAAGCGACAGACCATACGTCACTCTAGTGCCGAATCTATCAAGAAAAATACCACCAGGAATTTGTGCAAAGGCGTATGTCAGACTGAATGCAGCACCCAAATAGCCTATCTGAACAGCGTCCAATCCAAGGTCTTCCTGCATGCCACCTACGCGGGCAATGCCAAACACAGCTCTGTCGAGATAATTAATTGTGGTACCGATCAATACCATAAACAGTATCGGAAACCAGCGTACATTTGTGCGCTGTTCATTCAAGGTAGCGCCAGAACTTGTATTCACAACTCTCTCCTCCAGGCCCTTTATTTTTGGCCAATTTTATTGTGCTGGATGCAAACTTGGTCCAAGGCAAAGCCAATCAATGTGGACTGCCTGCGCCGAGTCGAGTTTTACCAATTGCAGTATTTCATAGTCTGATGATTCAAACCGCTTCGAATCCAGCGTTTAGCCATAAGTATTTGCTATATCTAATGCTAAAAAAACTTAATAACGCTGCATATTAATGATTCGGTATAGCAAATTCTTATAGCAGTATGCAGCATTCGAATCAGAGTAATGGATTTAGTGTGGAATAATTACTTAAAGCTTTTCTCCGAGGCGCCGCACCATGGCTATCGTTGTTACCGAAATAGATAGAGTAAGCAGAACTATTGCCGAAAGTATTCAACACTTTGGTGTTGCGACAGTGCATGAGGCTCAAGGGCGTAAAGGTCTGATGTTGCCGTACATGAAACCTGTATTCCAGTGCGCTTCAGTTGCCGGTAGCGCTGTGACCTGTGAGGTCGCACCGGGTGACAACTGGATGA
>JAUSPW010000690.1 GCA_030652635.1 Pseudohongiella sp.
AATCCACACACTTGCGGAGAATCCAATTGCGTCAACGTGGGCACAATAAACGCCTCACCCATGGTCGCACGGACGCTCAGCCAGTCCGTGGGCACATAAACAAGGCCGAACTTGTCAACCACTGCGCCCTGACCGGAGCTGAAACTTTCATCCCTGACGGCGGCCGACAACTCCAGATTGTCCAGTATCGGAAAGGCGAGCTCAGCGAACCATGAGTCACTGGAACGGCTGACTTTTCTGGGCAGCGCCTGTACGCCAATCAGCTGATCATTTTTGATTGACGTCGCAGTTGGCCCGTCTTTCTGGGTTTCCTCGCGACGTTGGTATCCGGTTGCCATGGCAATGGGGCCCCCAGGCAATTCAAATCCGCCCAACGGCACGTCACCCGTAAACATCAGATCAAAGGTCTGCAGTGAGTTCCTGTCATTGACTCTATCGTTTGTGTAAATCGCATCAGCAACATGCTGCGGCGTTCTGAATTTGGGATCTGTTGCTCCAAACGGGTTGAAGCAGCTTTTGACATCTTTGACCACATCGCATTTCAGGCCCTGTGCAACGGCACCGAGGCTGAACTGCTGCGTGCTTTGACCCACATTGTCGTAATGGCTATACACGTAGTTTGTGGTGCCCTGCCAACCTTCCAGCATCGGTACGGCAAAATCCAGACCGGTTGCGAAGCGTAGTGCGCGCCTGTCACCGAGGTTCATCTGAATGTGGCCAAACTCCTGCATGATGGTGGGGATGGTATTTGCCTCTGGCTTGCCAAACGGCAACCACTGCGAACCATTGATCCTGACATCTTCACTGAAAGGTACCCCGCCCAACGGATCGCTGTTTATTGAGGCAAACCGGTTACTGGCGAGCACAACGTTGCCTGAGGCATCGCGTTGCGGCAGAGGTCGGCCATAACCATCAAGTACGATGCTTCCTGTACTATCCCGGAGCGGCGCTGCAAACAAATCAACGCCGCTGGATGTTCTTGCTCTGAAATTATTGCCCGGCAATTCCCCCCGCACGACCGGCAGATCTTCCGATCGGGCACCCGGATTGCCGGTGTTATTGCGGTTGCGGGTTAACTGGCGGTTCCACATGATTTGTGTGCGGAAGGTGGTATCAGCGTTAATGTCCCAATTCAGGTTACCGTACAAGGACGAAGTATCAAACTCGGGCTGAAAATCCCGGGTATCACCAAAACTCATAAAACAGCGCCCGCCCGCAGGGTTGCCCCAGGCGTTGTTGCCATTGCTGACCTGATCCGCTTCAGTCTTGAAGCCACACGCCGGATCTGGCCGGCTTCGCGACGTGGCAAGTAAATCCCCGTTGGCGTTGCGGTTCGGTACCAAGAAATTGCCGGGATTGGATCCCCCGTTATGCGTGAGACCTGCTTTTACATAGTCGGGCCGCTCGCCCCATTCGAGCGCACCGGCGTCAACAAACGAGCCGGCAAACACCAGATCAACCGAGTCAAAACTTCTGCCCATCAAAAAAGAACTTTCAGCCTTCCGGTAATCACCCCGGCTGTCGCCCTCTTCGAAATATTCGACTTTGATGCCGTCATATGAGGTGTAGGGAATCAGGTTCACTACACCGGCAACGGCATCGGATCCATACAGCGCAGCAGCACCATCCGTGACCACTTCCATACGTTGCAGCGCAGAGGCGGGTAGCATGGATTGGACGTTATCGGTGGCGATACGTTTCCCGTCGATCAGCGTCAACGTGGCGCGTGGGCCAAGGCCGCGCAGATTAAAATTGGAGGTGGTGCTGGTGACGCCTTGTATCGAGTTGGTCACCGCAGTACCGTTATTAAACGTCAAATTCTGCACCACCTGTGCCATGTTGACGGTGCCCTGGGCTTCAAGATCCTCAGCGGTGAAACTCGTCACAGGC
>JAUSPW010000694.1 GCA_030652635.1 Pseudohongiella sp.
GACCATCGACATACAGGATGAAACAAGACTAGATAACTCACAGGGATAAAACACGATAACTGGACTATTCGGGATTAAGCCGGATAGTTCTGGACAGGTGAAATGAAATCATGTTGCAACCAGTGAAACCGTCAGCCAACCATCGGCAGTGCTCTAGATTGCTCGCGTATGACCACCGCATCATTATAAATGAGCAACTCGCTACCGATCTTGGCGGTATGGGCGCTGTACGCTAAATTGAACGAAATTCGATTGTGGTCAAGATAAAGCTGGTTAATCTGAGCACAGTTGTCATAGGACATTACCCACTTGAAGCGAGTCTCAGAGCGCATGAAATCAGCTAACTCTACATGGTCGTCGTGCAAGTAATGGTTCATGTAAAGGCTGCTTCCCTTAACATAATATGGTGGGTCGAGGTACACGAACATGCGGTCGACGGATGGGTGTACCTTTATTATGTCGGTAAGGAAATCGATCGCATCTAGGTTGGTCGCTAAAATTCTGTCTTTGTACATGAGGATCTTTTCAATCCTCTTAATAAGATCAATTTTATTGAACCGAGCATCAATCAACCATTTCCCCGTTTGTTCGTAGCCTCCAATAGGGCCGCCCTTTTGCAGTATTCCCGATCTGTTGCAACGATTTAGGTAGAAGGTTGCGAATCCAACTCGTAACTTAGAATGCTTGGCTGGGCTTAGATAAATCTCTCTCTGTATATACCATTCGTCGATAGACACTGGTGTGTTTTCAATTAGATCTGCGAATTTACCAGGGTTTTCTAATAGCGCACTCCAAAAATTGTAAATGCACGGGTCAGCATCATTAATGATGATGCTCTCCACGTGGTCCGAAAACAGTAACTTGAGTGCAGCCCCAGCGCCTCCAGCATAAACTTCTGCGTATACACCATCTTCCAGTCCATTGTCTTCGATTACTTCCGCAAGAAACTCATACAGTATAGATTTCCCGCCTGGGTAGCGAAGAGGGCTAGCATGTCTATTTGAACTCATTGTTACGCCGATCGCCCTGTTGGCTCAATTAATGTCAACTCAAAAACTTCGGATAGCGAGGTCCAGAAAGACCTTAGTTGCTCCTCAGTTGGAATGTATCGACGATTATGGACGTAGAAATCCAGCGTGTCAGCTGAAAAAATATTGGTATCGTTTAGCAATTTATTTATCGCCTTCCGAGTAAGAGGTGTAATTTTAGAGTCGACTTTGTTACTAACTAGATACCCTAGCATCTGTTTGAGTGATGGCGACCAATCGGCGGGTTTCGGCCTATTACCTTTCCTGTGCTCCGCTAATAAACCTTCCAAAAGATCGGCGCGTTCAAGGTAGTAGCCCACACTTAGTTCCAACAGCACTCGCAGCATTATACCAGCGGTATTTGGGTGCGATGCTAACTTCAATTTTTTCAGCTCTTGGAAAACATCGTTGATTCGACGATCTTGGACCTGACATTTGAAGCCAGACGGTACTAAGCTCGCGGTATTTCTTACTATCGTGATTGGCCGTTCACGCTTTGCAGGAATGTGCATTTCCTGTGGTTCGATTTCTCCAGTCGCCGACTGGTAGTCAAAAGTGCCTTTCCGGCGGTGGTTAGGGCGATGATCATCGCTGAAGTTGTTTATGTATTCGACGATACTGTCAGCGCTATTAAGTATACGAGTGTCAACTATACCAGTGGCAATATCCGTAACAATCTTTGCATAGCCTTTTTTGAACTCCTCCAAATGGACCTTTCCGACAAACTTGTTGTCTTCGTTGAACTCAATTCCCAGAAATTTCTGAACTTTCGGATTGCTATATACTCTCTCTAAAGTACTAGCGGGGAATTCCCGACTATCTACCACACGGCTGCGAACTTCGACCGGTAACTCCAGTGAGCAAGCGATGCCGTACATGGTGTGTAATTGCAGAAAGGATTTGATGTCTGAAAGCGTAATTGCATACTGTTTAGATAGTTCACGAACCGAAATGCCATCATCCAACAGCTGTTTGTAGAATTTGGCCTGCATGATCCTGCTCCAACCGCGTACCTGAAGCCCGGTATGCTTCGCAAGAAGCATTGGTGCAGCTGCTTCACGGCTTGGAGCCAGGACAACTTTGACTTTCTTAACTACAGATAAATCAGCTCGCTCTGACAGCGTGATGAATTTTTTCTTTAAAGAAGCTGGGGCGCCGTCAGGATTTATTAGTAACTTAAGTGCTGCCAGCCGTCTATTCCCTTCGAGAATGTATTTCTTATTACCAATTTCAACACCAATCAGTGCTTCTGTTGGGAAGTAACCTTTGTCCACGATCTCTTTGGCGAGATCATAAACTTTGTCATGCTCGAGTAAGAATTCGATCAGCTTCCTCTGAGACAGGTTTTCATCTGCTTCCGGTATTCTGGGGTTAAGTGGATCTAAAAGTAATGACGTTACAGCAATGTCTTTCGTCTTCCAATCATTGTAGTTGACCATAACCATAGGATTCCGGAAGTATAAATTTGCTTTGATAGCAGCCAGCGCCATCACTTTTTGGGCGAGGATGGCAATGCCCAGTATGAAACAGTATTGCAGCAAATGAAACAAAACGGACTGTACCTACCCATGTGGCTATGTGCAAGTAGTGTGCAAGAGCTCTCCAGAACTGCTATAAGTTGAATGTGATTGTTTCGAAAAGAATAGCCAGCAGGAAGCACTGATGGTCAGCCCCGGAAACGGGGCTTTTTTTAAGAGTGTTACCGGCTGCAGTGAAAGCTACATCAATCAGCGGTACGACAAGTTTGTTTTGAACGTCAATATCTACTACAAACAAGGACGCAAGCATTTGAGTAAAATATAATGAACCAGACCACAGCGAACCGCTATCTTGCCTACTTTGACATTATGGGTTTCAAGGATCTGTCCTACAGGGAGTCCCACGACACAGTTCATAAAATGATGTCCGAATTCTCCAAGATCATACAAAGGTATGAAAGGATGAATCAGAACGTGGGATCCCGCGGGGTTGCTGGCTTATTGCCAAACGATTCCGGTCTTGATTTATTAGTTTCAACAGTAGTTTTCTCAGACACCGTTCTGCTTTACTCGCGCAATGATTCCGAAATATCACTGTCAAGCCTGATGGCCATAGCTGCTTTCTTTTTTTCCGACTGTATTGAAAAGGGAATTCCAATCAAAGGCGCTATTTCTGAAGGGGTATTTACTGCGGACAAAGAGAAGTCTCTCTATTTCGGGCGGCCTTTAATTGACGCTTATAATCTGACTGAGGAAATGGCGTTTTATGGTGCTGTCTTGCACCATTCAGCACATAAAACCCTTAAATATATTCCGGATTATAAATACTTCACTGCCAAGGTGCCGTTGAAAACAGGCAACGTGACACATACGGTTTTGAGTCTTACACTACCAGAGCTTTTGGATAGTGCATCCAGCTTAAAACCATGCTTTGAGGCCTTTTATGAGACATCATCAGGCAGCGTGCGCAGGTATGTGGATAACAGTCTCGCAGTTTATGAGGACCATTTTTGATCTGTTTCTATAGTGGGCCTGGGGCAACGATCTGCCGGAAATGATAGAGCCACATTTGTTGAACACGGACTACGATGTAGTAGCTGGATGATACGCTTTTCAAGCAAAAATTATTTGCTTTTCCCCGTTTCTATTGCCAGCTATGTAAGCCTCGATTGGTTTGGGATCCGGCGCCAACCCTGGGAGTGTGAGTCTCCCAGGAGGGAGATATCGAACATGATTTGTGACTTCGTATTGGTATCGGTTGCCATAAACATCTGAATATTCATACTGGATGTAGACAAAAAACGTTTTTCCAGACGGTGAAGCCAGCAATGGATTGGCTAACCCTGTCAAATGTTCAAACTCAATTCTTTTGACGCTGTTGTGACCCAGGCTGTGCTTAGCGCCTTTTGCTAGACCAACATCTATAGTTTTTTCAAATTGACTGGTAACGTCACCACATTTGTAGGAATAAACAGCATCTACTGCCGGGGAACTGCCTGAGTTTCTCAACATAGCTGAGATTTTAAAGCGTTTATATTTTTCAGAACCTATCTCGGGTAGCTCTACAGTTAAGTCCTCAAGTACAACATACGCTCGATTCTGCATCAGTTGTTTGCGCATCAGCTTGGTAGCCTCTTGAGTCTCCCTGAGGGTTTCTTTGAGAAAAATTGCAGCAAACAAAGCCGCACCAGCACCCACAACGGCTGCAGCACCAGATAGCCAAACCGCCCATCCAGAAGTAGATTCAATCGTCATGCCAGGGATCAACCAGATACAAAGCAGCAAAGTCACAACTGTCCAAGCCGCCAGGAATAATATGTGCATATCAAGAGACCTGCTCTGTCAATAAAGCAGCAGTTTACTCGAATTTGAGTGTGGTACGAGATTCAGTCTTTGAACAACTTATGCTGCCGCTTCTCACGCTCCTGCAGCTGCACAGTCTTGATGATCCGGTAGATGACGGGGACAGCCAGGCCATGCTTTTTGGCCAACTGGTGATGGTTTGACCCGTTGAACTCATTGTAGATGTCGATGTTGCGCGCAGAGAGTTGTTCCAGGTCAGTCTTCTTGATGTAGATCTGCTGGCCGCCCCAGGAGGCGCGGATTTCGGCGGAGATGCGGCTGGCAATTTCGTCCGCGTTGGCCGCGGGCACGCCACCGTCACAGATCACTCGACTGGCGATCTGCTGAAGGTCAATCAGTATGTCATCGTCCTGTTGAAACTCAGGGTCAGACATCGGGGTAATCTCCATTATTCCCACGTGAGTTTAAGGCGTCGGCACCACATTTTGAGCTGCTCAATCACTTGTGCCGCGGCTTGGTCTGGCAAAAACTCTGGTGCACTGTAGCCGGCGCCGGAGTTGAATTTTCGGGTGTAGGCCTGCACCCACGCGCACAGTGATTCTTTGCCTGGTGACTCCAGCGCGTTGCCATCTCCGAGCACTTCCCAGAGCACATAGATCAAGCCGAGTTGCCCCTGGGACAGCATGCCTTCGGCTTTTTTGACCCGACGTGTACGGCGACGGGTGGGCATCGGTTTGAACCCTTTCTGGCGCAGCGCTCGCAGCACTTTAGCGCGATCGCGATCGCTCATCACGTCCGCTGACACACTGGTTTTCCCGGTAAGACTTAGAAGCATCTGCCGGTAGGTGCTCAGTACACCAGCATCTTGATTGCCATCATCATCCGGGATCCCCAGCTGCTTGATGGCTATCTTGATCATTGCGATGTCGCTGCGCGCGTTAGCCACGAAACACCTCATCAAACAACTGGTCAAAGGACTTGATAGGCTTCACATTCTGAGGTTCAACGACTGGTAGAGCTGCGTGGTACAAACTGGTCTCGGTGGTGCCACCCACCAGTTTTACCTGCAGGGATCCAACGGCCGCGCCAAACGCCTTCTCAGCTGCGCGAGAGGCCGCCTGATGAGCGCCGGCTGTGCAAGTGGCACTATGAGAACTGCCATCAACCTTGGCGCTGTAGGTGCCGTTTTTGAACTGGACACGGATCCTCATGATGAGCGTCCTTTGATGAACTGCACCAGTGATTTCAGCAGACCAATTCGCCCATCAGCACGCTGCTGAGCGGACTGCTGCGCCACCAGAGAAACAGGAGCCTTTGCGCCCTCATCATCGGTTTCAATGACCGGGTGAAAGACTGTCATGCTGGATCCATCATCGAAACAGAACTCGCTGACACCGGCGTCTTCATAGTGAAATTCCGCGATACACTTATCCCGCGCATTGTCGATGAGTGCGTCCATGTCGTACTCACAACTGGCCACTGGACGGGCGTGCCGGCGATGCTGCATTTTTAACTCGAGTGCAACTCCCATACTGGTACCTCCGCACCACTTTCGGTTGTGCCAGGCTGGGCAACCGCAGCAGCTTCAGTGTCGATCGCGCTGGCCAGTTCTCTCAGCCAGGCTGCACGCTCAATATCAGTCATCTCGCTGAATGTGCGATGGATCGCGCACTCGGCCAGTTCTTTGTGTGTGGCAAAAGCCATGACCTTGGGGATGTTTGCGCCTGTATCCAGGATGACGTACTTATGTTGTGTCGAAAAATGCATGCTCTCTCTCCTGACTTGGTTTATGCGTCGAGTGGTTTTGTGAGCTGCGCATGGCGAAGTTTGACCACTTTAGCAACTTCGTCCTTGAGCCCGAGCGATATCGCAGCAGAATCGCCGGGGCTGAATCGGTAACGATCGCGAGGCAGAATTACCGGGGCGATGATTGCGGTTGTTCCAACCAGAACAGGGCGTGCCAGGATATGTGTCTCTGATGAGATATCCAGGCAAACAAACAGTATCTGACACAGCGCGTCGGTGACCTGGCTGGGGCTGGTGATCAAAAACGGTTGGTCAACATCGGGGTACCATATCGGGTTTGGCGCTTGCTCGATTTCGTTCGCACTATCAACTGTGGCAGGTGTAGAACGTTCTCCTGTCAGAACGTACAGGACATCACCACCCATGTGATGCAGGGTCAGCAAAAACTCTGCTGTTGGTGGGCGATCTCCAACTTCATACCCCGATATTGAATTTTTACATAGCCCGGCTTTGATCGCGCACTCAATTTGATCGACCCCAAGCCTTTTGCGCTCTTCTTTAAGTCGCTGACCAATTGCAACACACAGATCTGATTTTGGTTGCGACATCTCACACCCCCGCGATATCGAGCGGTATCAGTTGATACTTGTCACTGTCTTTGATCCGCTCATAAACGCGGATGTAGGACTTTGACCCAACGACCTGCAGGGCATCGCTGATGGCATCCATTGCCCGTATCCAGCGCGGATCCTCAATGTTGTGCCGGCGAAGCGCGAGAATGCTGGCCGTGCGAAGTTCACCGTTGCGGTCCGCTCGGAATGCGTCATTCACCATCACGAGCAGACCAGGGTGCGCGTCACGGCTCCACTCACGCAGACACTGATCAATCAACTCTTTTGCAGCCTGCAGACGCTCATCAAACACAATATTGTCGTGATTGGCGCGCAGCACCTTGTACTGACCATCAAACGACATCAGGCTCAGGTTGCCTTTGCCACCGCCGATGGTGACGCCATACTCCTCAGCAGACATCTGTGCAAACGCCTCGATATCGCCATAAATTTCAGCCTTCAGCGCGGCCAGTTTGTCGCTGAGTGCACGAGCCTTTTTGACGATATCAAGGGTCAGTTCATCGCGGGCCAGATCGATCGGTTTAATGCGGGATTCAGGTATCAGATCGCCGCGTGCGTTTTTGCGATAGCCGTCAGGAATCGTTTCCATCTGTGGTGCTCCTTACAAGGGTAATGGACGTTAAATGGGTTTCAGGTGCTGGCCACGCGTCTGCCATTTGCGTGGTTGTTTACGGGTTGACATAGAACTGGTGACACGGCCACCGCGGTTGGATACTGTGTTGTAGATATGCTCCAACTCTTCGATCTGGCGCTCCTCCATGCGAATGAATTCATCCTCTTCAAGATCCTCACGCAGTTGTCGCTCGTAGACGACGTTTTGAGCGGGTAGCAGTGGGCGAGGGTTGTCAGGCCAGTTGTCTGCCGGAAAAACCATCACCTGAAGCCATCCTCGCGGGTTGGTCATAAACTGGTCAAACGTCAGTCCGCGGCCGGCAAAGTTGTTGCTGACAAAAACGTTGGCCCAGTGCTCGATGGCGACCGGGCTGTGGTAGTCGTCAATCGTAGTCAGGTGACGCAGGTCCGGCTCATCGGCGGTGACAGGCACGAGCACTGCAAACGCCACAAGATTAATCAAGCCAGCTACCACGATCACAGTCAGTTGCAGCCAGGGTGGGAACGGTGTGTAAATGAAATCCATGATTAAAGTTCTCGGATCAGTTCAGCATTGATTTTTGCCATGCCCAGCTCAACGCAGCTGTTCATCGCGGCCGTCACACAGTTGTTCACGATCAGGGGGTACATCATGTTCACCGGCACTCGGGAGTTGCCGCGGTTAATGCTCAGGCGCGCGCGGATGGCATCGAAGGCGTCCTTCTCGAAGATGTCATCCAGCGATCGATTGACACGTTTAAACTTGAGTGCCAGGTACTGTTCCAGGTTGCCGTTCAGCGGTTGCAGTTCGATGATTTCGCACCGACGCGAGACCTCACGAAGCTCCGGGTGTATGTGCTCGTTCAGCGTGTTTTTAAGCTCTGGCTGACCAACCAGAATGATGCTGATCAGCTTCTTGAAACCGTCTTCCAACTCCCAAAACCGCTTCATGAATTTCAGCGTTTTGACCGGGATGTCGTGGGCCTCTTCAATCATGATCACGTGAGAGTTACCACTTCGCGCAGACTCAGCCAGCAGCTTTTCAATCTGCCGTGCTTTGGCCTCAAGGGACGATCGTGGTTGGACGTCCATATCAGCCAATATCGCGTCACAGATGCTGCTGGCATTGATGCGGGACTTGTCGATGATGCGGGGGAACACGACTCGGATATTCGGATCCTCGCGGGATATTCGGTCCAGCAGATCGCGGCGTAGTGTCGTCTTGCCAGCACCGGATTCACCGATGACTGCGATGAACCCGCCGCGTTTTGCGGTTTGGTACATCGCAGCTTTCACGTACTGCTGATCCGGGGACATAAAAACATCCTCTGGGCCCTGAACATCATCAATAAACGGATCACTGAACAGTTTGAAATGTTGTTTGGCACTCTGGCGCAGCATAGCGTTCTCCGGAAGTTCGGTGTTTTCTGGGGTGATCGTTGTTGATGGGACACTGGCCATGCCAAAGCGGCGGTGCTGGCCCAGCAAGTTGAGGTAAGACGCTGGCGATGCATCATCATCACAGTGCCATATCTGGGCT
>JAUSPW010000695.1 GCA_030652635.1 Pseudohongiella sp.
ACAACAATTTTCCGGGCAAATCGCCAACGTACAGGTGTTGCATCGAGAACTGAGCAGACCTGAGGCGCATAAAAAATCGTGATCGAATCAAGCATAACAATCTGCAATAAAGCCGGACTTCATGCGCGTGCGGCATCGCGACTGGTCAGCGTAGCCACCCAGTTTCAAAGCTCTGTAAAAATTGGCAATGAAAAGCTGGTGGATGGGCGCAGCATACTGTCTTTGATGATGCTCGCGGCCGGAAAAGGCACAACGCTGAGGATCGTTGTTGACGGCGAAGACGAACAACACGCGCTGGATGCCATCCAGTTTCTGGTTAACAACCGATTTGACGAAGGCGAGTAATACTCGACAACTGCCATGAAAAGCCCAAACCATGAACTTTTTGAAGACGGGAATAGCTCTTCAAATGTGGACATCAGCAAAACCAGACGCAAAAAGAACAGCACCGAACTGCAAAAAATGGGTGAAGACCTGCTGAGCCTTAACAAAAAGCAGCTAGACCAGATTGACGTTTCAGAACCGCTGCTTGGTGCTTTGCGCGAATACCAGCGCATCCCACCACGTCATGAAGCCCGTCGTCGCCAGCTTCAATATATTGGCAAGCTGATGCGTGCCACTGACCACGAGTTGATTCGGGCTGCGCTTGAAAAGCTGCGTACGCCTGATCGACAACAAGTGCGCCGCAGTCAGGAGATCGAGCGCTGGGGTGAACGCCTGAGTGTGGGTGATACCGACGATATTGAAGCGTTTGTTGAAGCATTCCCGTTGGCCGAACGCCAGGAGCTCAGACAGTTGTTGCGTCGTTTTCAGCAACTCACTGAAAAAACAGCTGAAGGCGAGGCAGCCATTGAAATCAGCGAGCCGGCCAAAGCGGCCAGACGCCGTATCTTCGACTATGTCAAAAGCTGCATGCAGTAACGATTTCGTGGCACCTGAATCGACTTATTTCTGAAACAGTGTCAACAAACTCTCGCGTAGCCAGCGATGCGACGGATCGCTGTCAGATTGACGATGCCAGTACAAATGCAGGTCCAGAGCAGGCACATCAAATGGTAGTGGCCGCAAACTCAGCGAGTACTGGGAGGCCAGGAACTTTGGCACGGTCAACACAAGATCCGTGCCACTGACCACCTCGGCGGCTACCCTATAGTGCTGCACCCTCAATTGTATGCGGCGCTCGCCCTGCAGCTTCAGCAATGACATATCAACCTGACCCAGGCCCTTGCGTCGACTGGACACATGAATATGTTTCATGGACAGATAGGCATCCAGGGTCAAGGGTTCATCAGCCAAAGGATGATCAGGTCGCATTGCGCACACATAATCATCGCGAATCAAAGACTCATGAGAGACTTGTGTATCTTCAATCAGAGGTACATCTATCGCAAAATCCAGCTCGCCGCGCGACAGATGGCGGACCAACTCATGACGTTTGGTGTAGTAACTTTGCAGAGCCAGGTGCGGAGCCTGTTGCTCAAAAAACGGAAACAGCCGCGGCAAAATGACTGCCTCAGCAAGATCCGTCATACTGAAATGGTAAGTACGCTCTGCCGATGCCGGGCTGAATTCCTCACGCTCCAATACACTGGCATTTAACATGCCTAGGGCTGCGGAGATGTTCTGTGCGATTCCATCTGCGATCGGCGTGGGCAACATGCCTTTGGACGTTCTGACGAATAACTCATCGTTAAACACCCTTCTCAATCTTGACAAGGCATTGCTGACGGCAGGTTGTGTGATCGCTAGCGACTTGGCAGCCTGAGTAAGATTGCGCTCGGTGTAGATGGTATCAAAGACCAGAAACAGATTAAGATCCAGTTTTTTCAGAAAAGATGCCTCGCTGCGCGCTGTTAGATTTATTGTTACCATGAATGATAATCAAAAATTTCCATAAGGCAAATCTATAATTCCGGACATCAGTAGCCGGTCAACCGTCGGCATGTGTAAAGGCAAACAGAAACAGGATTGTGATTCATGAGTCAGTTGTTTTTAGTCAGGCATGGTCAGGCGTCATTTGGCGCCGCGAATTACGATCAGCTGTCAGCGTTGGGATATCAGCAATCAGCCTGGCTGGGTGAACACTTTGCGGAGCTGGGCGTTCAATTCAGCCGTGTTGTCACTGGCACGCTGGCACGACAAAAGCAGACAGCGGCCAGCATTCTGGAAACCAGCGGGCAATGTGTGAGCATAGAAATAGACTCCGGTTTTAATGAGTTCGATTTCCACACCCTGGTCAGCGTGTATTGCCATAGTTGCGGTATCGATGTGCCGGATACCAAAGATGGCGGACGGCTGTTTTTCCAGATGTTGCGTAAGGCCATTCATGCCTGGTCACAAGATCAACTGTACGTCAGAACAGTCGAGCTGCCCTCTGCCCAGACGCCGATTCATCCGGCATTGGAAACATGGTCAGAATTTTATGGGCGAGTCTCAAATGCCATGCAGGCTCTGTGCTCCGATGAAAGCGAGCATAATGTTCTGGTGGTCAGCTCCGGTGGTGCCATGGCGATGGCGCTCAGTCAGATTCTCGATTGCGGCGTGGAAACCCTGATCAATCTGAATATGCAAACGCGCAATACCGGCATTCATCACCTGTTTTTTAACGCAAAAGGCTTTCAGCTGGCTGCGTTTAATAACCAGCCGCATTTACAGCGACAAGGGCGCTTGCACGCACTAACCTACACATAACAATAATGAATAATTCAAAGGACAAAAACGGTGATGCATAACGACGCCGACCAAAAAATATTGTTGTCTCTCAGGGATTGGATTAACAAGCACGCACCCCAGCTGGGCACGCCACAGGCAATTCGTAAATTTGCTGCAGGACAATCAAATCCCAGCTTTTTGCTCGAGTGCAGCAATCAAGCGGTCGTACTGCGCAAGAAGCCCGAAGGTGAACTGCTCGCGTCAGCGCACGCGGTGGACCGGGAGTTTCGTTTGATCAGCGCGCTGCAACAGACACCGGTGCCTGTCCCACAGGCTATTGCGCTGTGCGAAGACAACTCAGTCATCGGCAGCATGTTCTACCTGATGAGTTACGAGCCAGGTGACATTTTCTGGGATCCTGCCCTGCCAGAGCTCGCACGCGAGCACAGAGCTGATTACTATTTTTCACTGGTAGGCACACTTGCACAGCTGCACAGTGTGGATTACCAAGCGCTCGGACTGGCTGATTTTGGCAAACCTGGCAACTATTATGCTCGTCAATTGTCGCGCTGGAGCACCCAGTATCAGGCATCAGCCACCGCTGTCATCACCGATATGGATGTTTTGATTCAATGGCTCACCAGCAACATGCCCGACGATGATGGCGAAAGCTGCATCATCCACGGTGACTACCGATTGGACAATGTTATATTTCACGCCGGCCAGCCAGGTATTCGTGCCGTGTTGGACTGGGAGCTGGCCACATTGGGGCACCCGATGGCCGACCTGGCTTACTACTTGATGGCATTGAGATTGCCGCGCATCGGTGAAATAAAAGGCCTGCAAGGTGAAGACCTGACAGCCTTGGGTATTCCGGATGAATCGGCATTGATTGCCCATTACTGCAAAGTGCGTGGGGTTGAGCAGCCCCGGCACTGGGCGTTTTATCTCGCGTTCAGTTTTTTCCGTCTGGCAGCAATCCTGCAAGGTGTGTACAAACGCGGCCTGGATGGTAACGCCTCCAGCGAACGCGCCATACGCATGGGCAAACTGGTGCAACCATTAGCTGAAATGGGGCGATCCCTGACGATTTAAATACGACCGGAACGTTGGCTAGGCACTCTCATTTTTTAGTGCTACCATCATTGCATCATTAGAAAATCATAATAAAAACCGAGGGTAACGCATGCGCGATGAACACGCCCGAGCCTACTGGAAAGCAAACGTCAGAATTCTGACAACCTTGCTGAGCATCTGGTTCTTTGTATCCTTTGTCTGCGGCATACTTCTGGCCGACTTCCTTGATAACTTTCGATTTGCCGGGTTCAAACTTGGTTTCTGGATAGCCCAACAGGGTTCGATCTACGTCTTTATTGTGCTGATTATTGTCTACGTGTTCTGGATGGATCGACTCGACGCGCGCTACCAGACCAACAGCAAAGCTGCCAGCCTGAAAGCTGCCAATCGCGAATCCAATACCGACGAGGAACAACCGTCATGAGCAGCGTTCAACTGTGGACCTACCTGTTTATTGGTCTGTCATTTGGACTTTATATCGCAATTGCGATCTGGTCTCGAGCAGGCTCTACCCACGAGTTTTATGTTGCTGGCGGTGGCGTACATCCGGTTGCCAATGGCATGGCCACTGCCGCGGACTGGATGTCCGCCGCCTCATTTATCTCAATGGCCGGATTGATTTCATTTCTTGGCAGGGATGGCACGTTTTATCTGATGGGCTGGACTGGCGGCTATGTATTGCTGGCCCTGCTGCTTGCGCCGTACCTGCGTAAATTTGGCAAATTCACTGTCCCCGACTTTATTGGTGATCGTTACTACTCACGCAGTGCGCGCCTGGTCGCCATTTTCTGCGCCATTTCTGTTTCATTTGTTTACGTGTGTGGACAAATGCAGGGGGCGGGTATCGTATTTTCCAGGTTCTTGGAAGTGGATATCACCACCGGTGTGATTATTGGCATGACCGTGGTGTTTTTCTACGCCGTGTTAGGCGGCATGAAAGGTATTACCTATACACAGGTTGCACAGTATTGCGTGTTGATTTTTGCTTACATGGTGCCAGCGATTTTTATTTCACTGATGATGACCGGCAATCCAATTCCTCAAATAGGATTTGGTTCAGAGCTGACACCGGAGTACGGTGGCGGCTACTTGCTTGATCGCCTGGATAACATCAGCGAGCAACTGGGGTTTGCAGCTTACACCGAAGGTCAACGTGGCACGCAGGATGTATTTTTTATCACCGCAGCCCTGATGTTTGGTACAGCTGGACTGCCACATGTGATTATTCGGTTCTTCACTGTGCCCAGCGTTCGCGCGGCGCGTACCTCTGCCGCTTACGCATTGGTCTTTATCGGCCTGCTTTACACAACCGCGCCAGCGGTGGCGGCTTTTGCCAAAACCAATCTGATGAACACGGTTAACAACGCGGTATATGAGGAATTGCCTGAGTGGTTTTTCACTTGGGAAAACACCCGCCTGATCACTTTTGATGATCGCAATGGTGACGGGCGCGTCCAGTATGTTGGTGATCCTGCCCTGAACGAACTCACTGTCAACCGCGACATCATGGTATTGGCCAACCCGGAGATTGCTGGTTTGCCTGACTGGGTTGTTGCACTGGTGGCCGCTGGTGCCTTGGCTGCTGCACTGTCAACCGCAGCAGGCCTGTTGCTGGTGATTTCCACCGCGGTCTCACACGACCTGCTCAAGCGCAGTCTGATGCCGCAGATTACTGAAAAGCAGGAACTACGTTATGCGCGTATTGCCATTTTCGTTGCGATACTGATAGCTGGCTACTTTGGCATCAATCCGCCCGGGTTTGTGGCGGAAGTGGTCGCGTTTGCGTTTGGTTTAGCAGCAGCCTCGTTTTTCCCTGCCATCGTGCTGGGGATCTTCTACAAACGCATGAACAGACAAGGCGCCATTGCCGGCATGATTGCGGGTTTCAGCTTCACTGCGTTCTACATCATTTACTTCAAGTTTATTGCACCAGAGCTCAGCACCCCGGCACATTGGCTGTTTGGCATATCACCCGAAGGCATTGGCACCATGGGTACGCTAATTAATACCGCCGTGGCGCTCACCATTTGCCGCTTCACACCTGCACCGCCGCGTGACATACAGCAAATGGTTGAAGAGATCCGGCTGCCCGGACATTAATCATCGGATACCTGAATGACGGGGGCTGGCGCTTTGTTTTTGGACAGGGCGTCAACTTCATCCACCAGACGGGCGGCCAGTTGACGATACGCCTGCGCTGCCGGGCTCTCTGGCTGGGCAATCGAGATGGGCAAGCCTGAATCGGCATGCTGCCGAATAGACAAGTCCAAGGGCAATGAGCCAATTACCTGAACGTGGTAATCCTGCGCGAGTTTCTCACCACCCCCTTCGCCAAATATGGCTTCGGCATGCCCACAGTTGGAACACACGTGCACGGCCATGTTTTCCACAACTCCCAACAAAGGCACATTGACTTTGCGGAACATCTCAATGCCTTTGCGGGCATCCAGCAAGGCAATATCTTGCGGGGTTGTGACAATAACAGCGCCGGTCAGTGGTAGGGCCTGCGTCAAGCTTAGTTGAATATCGCCGGTGCCCGGCGGCATATCAATGATCAGATAATCCAGATCGGACCACAGCGTAAATTTCAGCAACTGATTGAACGCACCTACAATCATGGGTGCCCGCCAGGCCATTGCGGTATTGGCGTCGACCAGATAACCGATGGAATTGCTGGCCAAGCCATGCGCCATCACTGGTTTCATATACTGTTTGTCAACAATCTCCGGCTTTGTCCCAGCGGCGACCCCCAGCATCATAGGCTGGCTGGGGCCATATATATCCGCATCCAGCAAGCCGGTTTTGTAACCTTTCTGCGACAGTGCAACGGCAATATTCAGTGCGGTTGTTGATTTTCCAACTCCACCTTTGCCAGACGCAATACAGATCACATGTTTGATGCCAGATAAGTTGTCCACAGTAATGCTCCCGAAAAATTGACGCTGCATTATGCGCATTCAGAGCGTGCCTGCATACACTGGTGATTGCGCAATCAGGCACGATTTGACACAGTTCAACCCCATGTTCAGACTTGATCTATTGATGGAAACGGTGTTCTATTGCTGCTGTAGTTTTTGCATTAACCTGGTCAGATTTTATGATAGCGAAAAATTTTGTTGCAACACCTGAGGCCCGCCAACCCAGATCCCGATTCCGGGCGTCGGTGGCTCGGCGTTTTTGTGTTGCAGCATCGCTGTGTTTTGCGGGTGTTGCAGCCGCAGGTTCGGTCTACGCGCAATCAATTGATCCACTGGCGGCTGCACAGGAAGGTTTTGATCATCCCGTAAAATATGCAATCTATTCTCCAGCCTGGCATCTCAGCACCAATGCTGGTTTACGCGTAGTCGCCCAAAATCAGAGTGATTCGCCAATAGAGCTGCGCAGTATTTTGTTCAGAGATGAGATTGGAAACGTTGGTGATTCTGAGCTAAAGCTGAATATGCTGATTGCGTCAGGCAAGTGGGCTGAGTTGCAATTACCCTTTCAGGATATTCTGTCTGGCAATGAATGTGTTAAACGCACTATGGCTGATGACTGGAAACTGGTAGAGATTTCAAACTACACACTCAACCCTTCCGTGCGCGGCCTGATCATCGAAGATACGCGCTCATTCAGGATCTATCAATGTGTGCGCTCAGTCAGAACAACCTGGGTGAATCCTGAAAACAACAATGAACAAGTCGATAACCAGTGGCTGATGTATCACTTCGAACGATTGCCTCTGGAATAAAACGACTAGTTGCCGAGCGCCTGCGCCTCTCTCACCAGTGCGTTTTTGCGCGCTTCCAGTTCCGAAATCAACGCTTTTTGTAATGGTTCGACCGTATTGCCTTGGGCATCAACATTCTCATACTTGAGCTGTTCACTGGCCAGCATCTGCAATAGCTCTTCTGCCGCGGTAATTGCCTGAGCCAACCGGGCATTGGCTTGCTCGCGACGTCGAGCAGTTTCTTCCGTGGCTGCCAACTGTCGCTCAAGGGCAGCAAGACGCTCGCTCTGCTCTCGCTGCAAGCGCGCCACTTCCGCCTGCTGTTGCTGGCGCTGTAACTCCGCAGCTTGCCTTGCTTGCTGCTCTGCTTCTCGCTGTGCTGCTTCGCGCGCTACCGCCAATGCTTCACTTTCAAGGCGCAAACGCTCCAACTCTTCGCGCAGCGCCTGCTCGTTGCGTTCCGCTTCAAGGCGTGCCAACTCAGCCAGCTCGGCGCGTTCAGCAAGCTCTGCAGCCTGGGCGGCCGCCTCTTGCTGTGCAAGCAAGGCTTCCTGCTCCGCCCTTTGACTGGCACAAGCGGAAAGCGCCAGCAAAGAGACCAGTGAAAGCACTTTGAGTGCGTTCTGCGCATTGATGGTCATGGTATTCCTTTGGTGACTTAAGACGGGTGACTGAACAGTGCGTACTTTATAATGACTTGCGGGTCTGTGACCAGCATAAGACCACTAAGGCTGCATTGATTATCCTGATTTCACGCGCCACCGACACTGACCGTTGCCAGCCGTATAACGTATAATCAAGCGGATACGTATCAACGAGATGTCACAATCGACTAAATGACCATGACCAGGCGCCAGCGCAGATTTCTGATTTTGTGCAGCCCTCTGCTGTTTCTGGCGGTGATATGCCTGTGCCTGGCGCTTTTGTTATTGAGCTGGCGACCCGTCGTACCGCACCCCGGCCCGCTGGCGGAGGAGGACTTTCGACGTGTTGAACAACTGATTGTGGATAACAGTCCGGCACGATTTCGGCAACAGGACGAGCGGCAGCTGAGTCTGGATGATGAGCAGTTGAACTTACTGACGGCCTTTGCTTTGTCTAACGTACCACCCTTACAGAAGTTTGCCGTTTTGTTCGACATTGAGGATGACCAAGCAGTCGCACAGATGAGCATCCCCCAGTCATTTGGCCCGTTCACCATCTATCTCAATCTTAATGCCCGCTTTGCGCAGGATCAGGGACGTGCTCGCCTGATTGAATTACGAGCCGGTCGATTACCTGTCCCGCGCAACATTCTGCGCACAGCGGAGCACTTGGCCGGGTACCAGCTCGAGACCGCCAGCACTGCCAGTCAGGAACTGGCGGCCGTTCGCCACAGTGTACTTACCTACCAACTGGGTGAAGACAAGCTGCATTTGACACTTGCATGGCAACCCAGTGTGTTGTCGCAACTCAGATCTCAGGCACAGCAGATTTTTGTGTCTGAACAAGATCAGCAACGGATTCTTGCCTACCATCAATTGATCGCAGACATTGCTTCTGAAGCGCGGGAAGTTCGCCGGCAAGTGCCGCTGCAAAGTTTTGTACCACCCTTGTTTGAGTTGGCTTATCAACGCTCATTGCTAACGGACGCTGATGCCATTGCCGAAAACCGGGCACTGCTGCAAACCCTGTCGTTTTTTGTCAACGATCTGCCCATTACACAACTGATTGGTGAACAAATGGACGATGACACCACAAACGCTGGATTGCCTACAGTGCCTTCCATGGTCGTGATGCTGCATCAACGTAATGATCTGGCCTTGCATTTTGTGAGTGCATCCGCCATCGCGGCCTCGGCGGGAGTGACGCTCGCGGAGGTGCTCTCAAACAGCAAAGAAGTTTATGATGCGCGCTATGGCACTGGTTTCAGTTTCAGTGACCTGACTGCAAACGCTGCGGGTGTCGCACTGGGAGAATTTGCAACCTCCAGCCAGGAAAATGCGCAACATATTCAGCAGTTATTGATGAAAACTGAACTGGAAACTGGCTATATGCCGGTTCCACGGACCGATACCGATGGTCTTGATGAAGCTGCTTTTATCGAAGAATTTGGTGCGCGCGACAGCCCGGCATTTTTGCAACGCCTGCAGGAGATCAACGACGCGGTCATGGCATTGCAGCTGTATAACACCGAACCCAAAACAGACAGTTTGACAACGGAATAGGCATGAGCAAATCAGACAAAAATGGATTTACCACTGGCAATCTGCATAGTGACAGACGTGACAAACCCGAGCACGGTGTGCTGCACAAGGCCATCCATACCTCGGTCGCTTACAGTTACGAGGATGCGCGCGATCTGGCTAAAGTCTTTCAAGGCAAAATGCCCGGATACAATTACGGGCGCCAGCAGAACCCGACTGTCAATGCGCTGCAAAGCCGCATTACCCGCATGGAGCAAGGTTTGACCAGTACCGCGTTTGCGACAGGCATGGCGGCCATTGGATCCACAATGTTTGCCCTGTTGCGGGCCGGCGATCATGTGATATCCAGCGCCTTCCTGTTCGGAAACACTAATAGCCTGTTTAACACTTTCAGGAACTTTGGCATCGAGGTCAGTTTTGTTGACACCACATCAGTGGAAAATGTGCGTGCAGCACTTAAGGACAATACCCGACTGGTATTTACCGAAACAATTGCAAATCCGGTCACACAGGTAGCTGATCTGGACGCCATTGGTGTTCTTTGCCAGCAGCGAAGTCTGATTTATGTGGTAGATAACACCATGACTTCACCCTGGTTGTTCAGACCCAAAACAGTCAATGCCACGTTTGTGGTGAACTCGTTGACCAAGTACATTGGTGGTCATGGCAATGCACTCGGTGGCATGTTGACGGACACCGGACTCTATGACTGGACACAGTTTCCGAATATTCTTGAGCTCTACAAGCAAGGTGACCCGGCACTATGGGGATCCACGCAAGTGCGAAAAAAAGGCTTGCGTGACTTTGGTGCAACGCTGGGACCTGAAGCAGCCCATCATCTGGCGGTAGGCTCTGAAACCTTGCCGATGCGCATGGATCGGGCCAGCGACAACGCCCAAAAGCTGGCAGAGTTTTGTGAGGCACACCACAACATCAAGCGCGTGTTTTTTCCAGGCTTGAGTAGTCATCCTCAGCATGAACGTGCCAAGCGTCTATTCAAAAAACCAGGTGCGATCATGAGTATTGAACTGGCAGATGGCGTGGATTGTTTTGATTTTCTGAACAAATTGAGTTGTGTTGTCACCTCCAGCAATCTCGGAGATACGCGCACCCTGGCTATTCCGGTTGCACATACCATTTTCTACGAAATGGGCGCGGAACGTCGGGCATCCATGGGTATTGGTGACAATCTGATCCGTTTGTCAGTGGGCATCGAGGATATCGACGATCTGCTTGCCGATTTTGCCTATGCATTGGCTTAAACAGGGCTTTTGCCATCTACAGGATTAGTTTGACATGAAGACACTCTGTCACCTCGACGACATCGAGGAAGGTCGTGCCAAAGGGTTTGAATTACATGGCAAGCAGTTGTTTGTTGTGAAAAAAGACAACCAGCTCCACCTTTATTACAACTACTGTCCGCACCTTGGTACCCCATTGGAATGGCTGGAGGATCAGTTTCTCGATTCTGATGGCACCTTTATCCAATGCGCCACGCACGGCGCTTTATTTGTGATCGAAAGTGGTCAGTGCATACAGGGGCCCTGCCGCGGCAAGTCCTTGCGAGCCATTCCATTTGTGATGGGTAACGGCTTTCTGATGGTGGAAGACGCAGACATAACGAGGCTTGGCCGTATCTGACAGTCTGCTACGCTAATGCCTGAGCCAGTCGCTCCATCGCCTGCTGCAGGCGTGGTAAAGCACTTGTATAGGCAAATCTGACATAACGTCGCGCCTGATGCTCACCAAAGTCGCTGCCAGGCGTGACGGCGATGCCATGATTTTCAAGCAGTTGATGGCAAAAATCTTCACAATCATCGCTGAACCGACTGATATCAGCGTAGCAGTAAAAAGCACCTTGCGGTTGCCATGGCAACTCAAACCCCAACGAGGTCAATGACCTTGACAGGTAATCACGTCGTTGTCGAAACGCATTCCGACGTTGCTCAAGTATGTCGATCACATCCGGATCAAAGGCGCGTAAAGCAGCCAGTTGCGACACGGTTGGCGCTGAGATAAATAGATTCTGGGCCAGTATATTGGCGGTTTTGACCAGATACTCGGGCACCACGATCCAGCCCAGACGCCAACCTGTCATCCCGAAGTACTTGGAAAAACTGTTGATCACAATGGTATTTCCACCCAGGCTGAGCGCGCTGGGCAAGTCACCCATCGGCCGACTGAGCGCAGCCGGCACACCAAAATCGAGACCTTGGTAAATCTCATCAACCATCAGATGCACTTTACGGCTGTCAGCCCACTGCGCCAGTGCCTGCAAGTGAGTATGCGTAATCACCGCCCCAGTGGGATTTGCGGGGGATGCTAGCCACAATCCTTTAACGGATTCATCAAACGCTGCGTCCAGCTGCCCAACTGACGGTGCCGCCGCGCCAGGCACATCAGGCGGTATCAATCGTGCCTGGGCTCCCGCTAAATGGACATAGTTTCGATTGCAAGGGTAGGCTGGATCGGGCATCAATACGGTATCACCCGGATTGAGTAGCAGATTAGACAGCAAAACCAGGGCTCCACTGGCACCAGGTGTCACCAGAATTCTGCTGGGATTAAGGTTCACACCGTGATGTTGTTGGTAAAACCCGGCGATGCGCTCACGTAACTCGGGTAAACCTGCTGCCGGTGTATACGCGGTATTGCCGGCTTTTAGTGCGGCCATACCGGCTTCAACGATTGGCTGAGCGGTCGTGAAGTCAGGTTCCCCGACCTCCAGATGAATGATGTCGCGGCCGCTCGCCTGCAACTGTCGTGCGCGTTCAAGCACATTCATCACACGAAAGGGATTAACAAGCAGGGTTCGGTCAGCAGGGGTCAGTCTGAAATCTGTCATAGTCATGCGGTAAGGTAGGTGGATTTGCTACCAGCGCCGTATAAACGCGTGGCTTTGAAGTGAGATGGCCGACCATAACATTTTTTCTGGTCTGGGCGGTAATAATCTGGTAGCTTACCGCGCTTGCCAAAATCCGTGACCTTGTAACGGTCAGTTGGCAAGTGCGCAGGATCGCGCTACTGTTAAGCGTCTAATAGGGTATGAGGCCTTGTTAACCATGTCCAAAAATCAATCTGCTGCAGATACATCGACCGTATTAAAGACTTTTACGCCTTACATACCCAAAAAGGGCGAAGAGTATATGAGCGACGAACAGAGAGACCACTTCAAGACTATTTTGCGCGATTGGCGTAATCAGCTCATGGAAGAGGTTGACCGTACTGTGCATCATTTGCAGGACGATGCTGCCAACTATCCTGATCCAGCAGACAGAGCTACTCAGGAAGAAGAATTCAGCCTTGAACTGCGAACGCGCGATCGCGAGCGCAAGCTGATCAAAAAAATTGACTCTACAATCGAGAAAATCGTTCAGAACGATTACGGTTATTGTGAGTCATGTGGAATTGAAATCGGCATTCGCCGTCTCGAAGCTCGCCCTACGGCAGACAAGTGCATTGACTGCAAAACACTGGATGAAATCCGCGAAAAACAGTGGGGCGCGTAAGCCGCCTGTTGATAACACCTTGCGACCTCTGGACCCCGGCACCGCAGCATCTGCAGCGCCGGGCATGATGGTTCCGCTGCCCTCAACATCTGCTTACATCGGTCGTTTTGCTCCCTCCCCCACTGGTGCATTGCATTTTGGCTCTCTGCTAGCGGCTCTTGCGTCATTTCTGGATGCGCGCGCCAATCAAGGCAGCTGGCTGCTGCGAATGGAAGACCTTGACCCAAGCCGCGAACCTGTCGGCGCTGCCAAACAGATTCTGGATACCCTTGAGTCCTTTGGTCTGCTCTGGGATGGCCCGGTGGTTTACCAGAGCTCACGACTGGCTGAGTACCAAAACACGCTGTCTTTGCTGGCACAAAAAGGCTTGACCTATGAGTGTGACTGCTCTCGACAACGTACGCGCGCCAATAACGGCATTTATGATAACCAGTGCCGACACCGGACAAATCCGCCCCCGGCAGACTTTGCCATTCGACTGCAGCTACCAGACATCAGTCTGTGTTTTGATGATCGTATTCAGGGGCATTATCAGCAACACCTGCCATCACAGTGTGGTGACGTGGTTCTGCGCCGACGTGACGACCTGATTGCGTATCAGTTGGCCGTGGTCGTTGACGATGCCTGGCAGGGGGTCACAGACATCGTGCGTGGCTTTGATCTGATCGATTCAACCCCCAGACAGATTGCGCTGCAGCAATTGCTGCAACTACCCACTCCACGTTATGCACATATCCCGGTGGCGTGTAACAGCGACGGACAGAAACTCAGCAAACAACACTTTGCCAAAGCTCTCGAACCCCAAAATACTGCTTTTTATCTGCGCGAAGCACTGGGTTTTCTGGGCCAAGACATGTCAGGCATCAGCCGCCAGGAGTCAACTCCCAGCCTGTTGCAGCGCGCGATTGAACGCTGGGATATACAGCGCGTGCCCAAGTTGGCTAATATCCCGGTCGGACAACAACTTGGCTAGGCAATGAACCTATGTACATCCCACCACCCACTCTGATTTTTCTGGTGTTCAGCTACCTGCTGTTCCTGCTCAGCGTGGAATGGGCCATGCAACCACATGGGGCATGGTATCGCCCGTTGCTGATCTGCTTCCTTGTCATTGGCCTTGCTGCCTGGTCTTTCCGGGAACAAAATTCCGATGAACTTTGAACTGAGTACCCTGTTTGCACTGGGTGTTGGCTACCTGGTTATTCTGTTTGGGATCGCTTACATCACCGAACGCGGATGGATACCCGAACGGGTAGTGCGCCATCCAATCGTGTACGTACTGTCCTTGGGCGTGTTTGCCAGCGTCTGGTCCTATTACGCATCCACGGGTAACGCATTTCGCGATGGTTTCGGATATCTGGCCCCCTTTATCGGCATCTCACTGGCGTTTTTGTTGTCGCCCTTATTGCTTCGCCCTATCCTGAACCTGACCAAAACCTATCAACTCAGCTCGCTTGCTGATCTGTTGTCATTCCGATATCGCAGCCCCTGGGCCGGCACACTGACCACACTGGTCATGCTGCTAGTGGTTATGCCCTTGTTATCCCTGCAAATTGAAGCGGTGGCGACCACCGTGAGCCTGTTGTCGCCAGATGCCTCCCAGACAACCCTGGCCATCACGTTTTGTCTGCTGATCACCTTGTTTGCGATTTTTTTTGGTACAGGCAAAGGCTCAGGACGGGAGCGTCATGAAGGCCTGGTCATGACCATCGCCTTCGAATCACTGGTCAAATTACTTGCGTTGTTGGCAGTGGGTTTTTTTGCAGTGTACAAGGGCTTTGGCAGTTTTGATCTCATGGAGCAATGGGTCAGGGAACAACCCGAATTGCTGCGCCGCATCAAAGAACCCGCAGCGCCAGGCACATTCCAGATCATGGTCCTGGTATTTTTTAGTGCTGCCGTTGCGACACCTCAAATGTTTTATATGACCTTTCATGAAAACAATCACCCCCGGGCTTTGAGTGTTGCCAGCTGGGGTTTACCCTTGTATTTCCTGCTGCTGAGTTTGCCGGTGCTGCCCATTTTGTGGGCGGGATTGCGCTCTGGTGCGCTGACACCGATGGAATACTATCCGGTGACATTGGGCTCACATTACGAGTCTGAACTGTTCACTTTGATTGGATTTATTGGCGGCATGTCTGCAGCCAGTGGATTGATCATTGTGATCACACTGGCGCTGTCCACCATGTGTTTGAACCATTTGATTTTGCCCGTCTGGCAGCCAAGTGCACGTCAGGATATCTATCGCTGGTTGTTGTGGAAGCGCCGCGCCCTGATTGCAGCATTGATCTGGGGCGGATTCCTGTTTTATTACATCCCGGACAACCAGCAAAGCATACGTGCAGTCAGTAACACCGGCCTGATTGGAAGTCTGCAGTTTTTGCCGGCTATTGTTGCCTTGTTGTATTGGCCTAAAGGCAATAAAAAAGGTTTTATGGCTGGGTTGGCAGCTGGCACCGCCATCTGGTTTATCTTTTTGGTGTTGCCGGTTGCCTCAGGTACCAACTTTTTCACCTTGGGCAACATGAATACGCGTGAAATTGTGGCGCTGTCTCTGGTGTGCAATATTGCGTTGTTTATGCTGGTGTCCTTGCTGACACGCAGCTCAACCGAAGAAAGAATCTCTGCTGACATCTGCTCGGTCGATAACCTCAGACGCCAACGGCGTGCAGGCCTGACGGCGAGCTCGCCACAAGAGTTTATTGCCCAGCTCACCAAACCACTGGGCGAACGCACTGCCACACGCGAGGTCATGCAGGCCTTGCGTGATTTGAACATGGACAAGCAGGAAAGTCGGCCGCAGGCCTTGCGCCAGCTGCGCAGCCGCTTGGAAGCCAATCTCTCTGGTTTATTAGGTCCTGCCATTGCACACGATTTGATTGACCGCTTTCTGCCCTTCACGTCAACCAGCGAAAGTGTATCGGCTGACGTGACGGCGATTGAGAGTCGCATTGAAGCGTATCGCAGCAATTTGTCAGGGATGGCTGCCGATCTGGACAACCTGCGTCGGTATCACCGCCAGATTTTGATGGATCTGCCCTTGGGTGTTTGCTCACTTGGGCCGGATGAACAGATCATCATGTGGAACCATGCCATGGAAAAACTGACCGGCATCACCACAGAAGAAGCCGTTGGTATGCACCTGAGCGAAATCGGCAGTGCCTGGTATAAATTGCTGAATAAGTTTTTACATGGTGAAACCGCACACCAGCACAAGCTGACCATTACTGTGAACGGTGGCAAGCGCTACATCAGCCTGCACAAGGCTGTCATTGAAAAATCCACCACCCGCCGTATTGAGCAGGATGGCATCATTATTCTGCTGGAAGACCTGACCGAAACCGAATTACTCGAAGAAGAGCTCGCTCATAGCGAACGCCTGGCGTCGATTGGCCGACTGGCGGCGGGTGTCGCCCACGAAATCGGCAACCCCATTACCGGCATTGCCTGCCTTGCTCAGAACATACGCGATGAAACCAGCAACGATGAGTTACGCAGCATGGCTCGCCAGATCATTGAGCAGACAGATCGTACCTCACGAATAGTGCAGTCGCTGGTGAACTTTGCGCACAGCGGTAGCCATAATAAAGCCGACCAGCGCCATGAAATTGTGCAGGTTGCCACCTGTATTGAAGAAGCGATCGCGCTGATCTCACTCAATAAAAAAGGAAAACACATGCACTTTGATGTGCACTGCGAGACAAATGCCCGCATACTCGGAGACTCACAACAATTACTGCAGGTTTTGGTAAATCTGATCAATAATGCCCGGGACGCCAGCCCGGCAGAAAGCACCATCAGCATTGATTGCGAAAGGATAGCCGCCTCTATTCAAATCAGTGTGTCTGATGAAGGCAGCGGTATTCCAGAAGCCATTCGGGACAGGGTATTTGAACCGTTTTTTACCACCAAGGAACCTGGTGAAGGCACCGGACTGGGATTGGCTCTGGTATACAGCCTGGTTGAAAACCTTGGCGGACATATTGATATAATGAATGCCACAGCAAAGCGGAATAACCCAGGCGCACGCGTTGTATTGAGTTTTCCCTGTTATGATGAATCATTAAACAAAAGCTGAGCCAGCCTCCTCAGACTGTTCTCAAACAAACAGCTAATCGAGTAATTGAATGACTGCACATTACAAAGTTCTGGTTGTAGAGGATGAACCGGTCATCCGCACCGCCTTGCGTCGCTTGCTTGAGCGCCATGGATATATCGTCAGCGAAGCCGGTTCGGTAAAGGAAGGTGTCGCCTTACTGGCAGAGAACAGCTTCAATATTGTCATCAGCGACCTCAGATTACCTGGCGCGCCGGGCACCGATCTGATCAAAGCCACTCGCACGCCGGTGCTGATCATGACCAGTTACTCCAGTTTGCGCTCAGCCATCGATTCGATGAAGCTCGGCGCGGTGGACTACATACCTAAACCCTTTGAACACGAAGAGATGCTGCAGACCGTTGAGCGCATCATCAAGGATAACGCTGGCAAAAATGTAGCGCCCAAATCAGTTGAACCTCCACCGGAGCCACCAGTGCCCGGCATGATTGGCAGCTGCCCTCAAATGATGGAGCTGTTTCGACGCATACGCAAAGTGGCGCAAACCAGCTCAACCGTGCTGATCAATGGTGAATCCGGCACCGGCAAAGAACTGGTTGCCCGCGCCATACACCAATTGAGTGATCGCAAAGACTCCGAGATGATATCGGTCAACTGCGCCGCCATCCCGGAAAACCTGATTGAATCCGAATTGTTTGGCCACGAAAAAGGCGCCTTCACCGGCGCTACCGCCAATCGCACCGGACTGGTAGAAGCCGCTAATGGCAGCACGCTGTTTCTGGACGAAATCGGCGAACTACCCCTGGATGCACAGGCCAGACTGCTGCGTGTGCTACAGGAAAGTGAAA
>JAUSPW010000697.1 GCA_030652635.1 Pseudohongiella sp.
GGCCCAGAATACGTTCACAATGCCGTCACGAGACGACTGGGCGTTGTTGTGATCAGCGGGATAATTGCCTGCTGGCAGTATTTCAAAACGCACACCACTGACGCGCTCCCAGATTTTGGCGGCATCAGACAGTATTGTCAGAAATTGTTGAGTGTTGGCAAACTCCGGGATGGCCCCCGTCGGGTTGTAGCCCAGTCTGATGACATCGGTCCAACGACCGAAGGTTTCACTGATGCCCAACGCTGGCAACACCTGTCCTTCACGGTGCGGGTCAGCATCAGCCTCCGGCACAGTGACTGCGACTGCCTGCGAGGTCGACAGGCAGACAAGCAGCCAGACTGTCAGCAAAAACCTGGGCAGCGTATGAGGTGTCAATCGTCTTTTTATTATGCTGTTGCTGCCCATAACACCTCAGTCCGTCCACTCTAAAGTTTGAAGGTATACCCCACTGTCAGGATATCTTCTTTTAAATGAATATTTGCTTCGCCACCACCAAAGGGCATGGGAATAGACCCTTGTCCCTTCACCGTTTCTTTCAACGCATGCGTGTAGGACAGACTCCATTCACCCCCTGTCGCCGTCACCCAGGTCGCGCCGGCGCTGACGTGGTCACGAATAGTACCGGGTGCCAGAATATTAAAAAAGGTTTCACTGGCAGGAATCGGCTGTTCAGCACGGCTGATGCCTGCGCGCAGAACGAGGCTGTCGGTATACTGGTACACCGCACCCAGTTTGGTCACATTGATATCTTTCCAGCCAAAACCGCCGCCGTATCGTGTGCCAAGCGCATTGCCAACCAGCAGATTTTGCAGCGGGTTTGCGACAGACTTGATCGATGCATATTCAATGTGTTGCCAATCGGCAGCCAATGTCAGCGCATCACCCGATTTCCACGCCACACCCAGACCATACGTTGCCGGGATATCAAACGCGCCTTCTTCAGCAAACAAGCCGGCATAACGATCGAATTTGTCCATATTGATGCGCGATGACCACGCAGCGCCCAAGGTCAGTGTGGGACTGAGTTGACCTGTCCATCCCAGCTTGACCCCCGCGCCTCGGGCACTGGCTTCACCATTATTGGACACCTTGCCTGGACTCGCTGAGAAAAACGGGTTATCGAACGCGCTGACACCTTGCATTTCGAAGGTCTGGTGGGCCAGCGTCACTGCTGCCCCGAAGGCATGTTTGTCTGTCACCTGCCACGATACTGACGGCGTTATAAACAGCTGCTCCAGATTAACCCCGGCAGCCCCCGTTGACCCAAACGCCGCCAGCGGATTAGTGCGGTAGTCGGTATTCATGCCGCCGTTACCATAAATAGCCAGGCCAACCGTCAGGTCATTGTCGAGATGGCGGATATAGGCAAATTCGGGAATTAGAAAATACTGCGTGTCATTACCATGGTAACGACCATTGGCGCCCGCGAAGTTGCCGGCAATCTCTGCACCCCGTGATGGGCGAAAAACGCTGGCGCCCACATCGAGGCGATTACCCAGTGCTGAGATACCCGCCGGGTTGGAGGCGGCAATCAATCCATCTTGCGGCAATGCCATGCTGACACCGGCAACCGCTTGCGAACGTGCGCCAAAGCCGTGGCTGAAATAACCATTAGTGGCATGAACGCTGGCGGGCAGCACAGCAGCAATTGCGATGGCCAACAAGGCCTGTTGTCTGATTTGTTTTGAATGTTTCACTACACTCTCCTTTGGCCGGTTGGCAGGCAGTCTCTTAAAGCCGCCGTACAATACGCGCATTCAATTGATAGGCAAAGTGAATAATTGGAATAAAGTAAGTACCGCATGCGCCTTAAAGTGCTCTGGCCAAATCCATGGATCCGGCTCTACACTGCCCAATAATAAAATCAAGCAGAGTATTTGCCATGACAGACACTAACGCTGATCTTCCTGTGTTTTCCCGTCGCTCACTGCTGGCTGGCGCTGCGGCAGTTGCCGGTGCTGGTTTGTTGCCTTTGTCAAATAATCAAAGCCAGGCACAAACGGCTGCAACGCCCTCGGCATCAGGTACCGTGGTATTTACCAATACAACGGTTGTCAGCAATGACGCTGAACGACGCACGCTCTTGAATGTTGCGCTGGCCGTGCAAGGTGATCGCATCGCGGCAATTGGTGACACCAACGCGGTTCTGGCGCAATTCCCGGACGCTGAAATTTATGACGGCAGCCGCAAAGCTCTGCTGCCAGGACTGGTCAATTGCCACGCCCATCTGCAGCAGTCGCTGGACAAGGGATTTAATGAAGACTTTGGTTTCCCCAACAGTCTGGTACTGCCGTTCACACCGGCCAGTCTGATCTCGCGCGAAGAGTCCACCATCATGTCGATGGTCGGGGCGATTGAAGGTTTGCGCTCGGGCACCACCACCATGGTGCAGAATGTCGGTGGTATTAACAACGATGCAGCCGCCTTGGTGACGACCGGTCAACGTTGGGTATTTGCCGAATCGGTGCGGGATATTGAAACCGTGGATGGCCCAATGTCGCCGCCGCGACTAGCCAACAGTGTGCCACCACGTTTCTCGGATCAATTGCGTGTTGAAGGCATGCAGCGCATCACTGAATTATTTGAGCGCTGGCACGGATTCGACAACGGCCGTGTACAGGTTTTCCCGGCAGCAGCGCTGGTGGAATTGTCGTCACCGCAGCTGCTGCGTGATGTCCGCGAATTTGCTGACAGGCACAATCTCGGTTACACCATCCACATGACGCAATCGCAACCGGAAGTGGATTTTATGCTGCGTTATCACGGTGTACGACCCGCTATATTTCTGGAGCAGCACGGTTATCTCGGGCCCAGACTGTTTGCCGCGCATGCACGTTATGTGGATGACACAGAAATTGCAGCCTTGGTACGCAGCAACACGATTGTCAGCAATCAGGCAGCCATGGCAGCCAATCGTGGTGTTAGCCCGCCGATCACTGCCTTGCGTGATGCGGGGGTGCGTATCTGTATGGGCACTGACAATAACAACAACGATATGTTGCATGTGATGAAAACGGCCATTTCACTTGAGCGCATCCAGCGCAATGATGAGATACCCGGCACCCTGCCGCAGCCGGAGGATATGTTAAATGACGCCTGCACCGGCGGCGCTTTTGCTGTTAATTTGCCCAATGATATCGGTTCGCTTGAAGTGGGTAAAAAGGCAGACATTCTGGTGCTGGATATGATGAAACCGCATCTGACGCCGTCCGGCCGTATTCTTTCCGCGTGGATCCACAACGGTCAGCCGTCAGACATCGAAACGGTGATGATTGACGGAAAATTTGTCATGAGAAATCACCGCATATTGACCATTGATGAAACCGCACTGATGGAAGAAGCCTGGCAGATCGGACAACGCGTCTGGGGACGTATGCTGGAAAATGGCGCGATTCCTTTGCCGCGTTTTCCCTGAGGATTTCCGACTGACGCCCTTAAAGGGTGCATGCGATCCGAGCGGTCAGGCAGTCTTGCCCTTTCGCTGTGCAACAGGATGTTTTGTGGATGTTTTTAGTAGAAAAACACCCGCGCCAGTGCATTGTTATCCACGTTCAAGAGGAATACGCTGGGTGACAACTGAACAGTTTGAGGTACGCTTTCCTATGCTTACAAATACCCGCTGGAGAAAACCATGAACAAGCGTGATGTAAATGCCGCTCAACCGGAGCAACCCGGATTGGGAAACAGAGAACTGTCCCGCCGCCAGTTTCTCGCCGGGCTCAGCACAGCAGCAAAAGGCTCGCTGATTGTACTTAGCGTTCCCGCCATTCTGACGGCCTGCCGTCAGGCAGATGAGTCAACCGGCACACCGGCCAGTGAGCAGTCTGGCGATGCAGCGGAAAGCACGCAATACCGGATACTCAATAAAGCACTCGCCACTGAACTCGATGCCATCAGCGCGCGCATTGTGCCAACTGACGAAACCCCCGGCGCCCGTGAAGCCGGCAGCGTGCGCTTTATGGACTTTGTGCTGGCCGATGGCAGACAGGACCAACTGCCGACTATCGAGCTTGGCGTCACCGAATTAAACGCCCGCGCCAACAGCCAGTTTGGTGTGGCCTTGTTCTCTGCATTAAACGAAGCACAACAAATTGAACTGCTGACCGCCATCGAAACCTCGCCGTTTTTTAGCACAGTCCGCTATCTGACCGTGGCATCCCTGTTTGCCATGCCGCAATCCGGCGGCACAGGACAGGATGTGGGATACAACCTGATCGGCATGACACACGCTCACGCGTATATGCCGCCGTTCGGATATTACGACGCAGACTACGCGGCGCGGGGAGAATAAACATGGCTGAAAACCTTGCCGTAAAAACCTACGCCACCAGCGACGAAGTTGATTTTGTGATTATAGGTTCCGGTTCCGCAGGCGGCATCATGGCCAAGGAACTCTCTACCGCCGGCTTTTCCGTGGTGGTACTGGAACAGGGCCCGCATTTAACCGCTGCTGATTTTCGTCACGATCAATGGGGCATAGAACACAACAACGAACTCACCTGGAATACCCGTCAAGGCCACCCGCAGACCTTCCGCCGCACCGAAAACGACGTCGCACAAACCGGCGTCGGCGGTCTGGGTTACGCCCACAATGTCGGCGGCAGCAGTGTGCACTACTCCGGCAATTTCTGGCGCATGCGTCCACTGGATTTTAATGAAGCCAGTGTGCGTGGAGGCGTGCCGGGTACCAACTTTGTTGATTGGCCGATAAGCTACGAGGAACTTGAACCCTACTACACCAAAGTGGATTGGGAGATTGGCGTATCCGGTCAGCAAGGCCCGTGGGATCCGCCCCGCTCGCGCGAATACCCGTGCCCGCCGATGCCGGTGAAATCCTCCGATGTGTTATTGGAGCGCGGCGCCAAAGCCTTGGGATTGACGGCCTATCCGGCGCCGGTTGCCATTCTTTCCCAACCGCACAACGGTCGCCCCGGGTGTATTCACTGCGGTTTTTGTAATGGGTATGGCTGCGAAGCTGATGCCAAATCCTCCACCATGGTTGCCATGATTCCGCTGGCACTGGCGTCCGGTAATTGTGAACTGCGTACCGGTTGCACCGTCGCGCGCGTCAATACCAACGAGGCCGGTCGTGCCAATGAAGTGGTGTATTGGGATGCCAACGGTGTTGAACAATCACAGCGCGCCAAAGCCGTCGTTTTATGTGCCAATGGTGCAGAAACACCACGTTTGTTATTGCTATCGGAATCGGCACAGCATCCAAACGGACTCGCCAATTCCAGCGGTATGGTGGGTAAAAACCTGATGTTCAACTGTCACGCGTCTGCCGTGGGTTTGTTTGAGCAACCGGTCAATGCTTGGAAAAGTGTGCCGGCGACCCGCGTGATTCATGACTATTATGCGCTGGATCCGGCACTGGGATTTTATGGCGGCGGTGGCATTGATGGCCGTCACCCGACCCGCGGCACACCAATGGGATCAGCCATGAACGCGCTGTTCAGCGGACCGACCTGGGGTACAGACTACAAACGTAATCTGGCGCGTAATTTCAGTTACACCGCGGCGTTCAGTGGCCACTGCACATCACTGCCATTGGAAACCAATAATGTGTCTCTGGACCCCGAACTTAAAGACAAATTCGGGCGACCCGCGCTGCGCACCACCTATCTGGATCACCCGGATGACATTGCGACCGCCAAGTTTTTTATGGAGCGATGCCTTGAGTTGATGGATGCCGCCGGGGCCATTCAAAAGGTTGGCACTTATCCGGAAAATGGGCAGCGTGGATCAGTGCACCTGCTAGGCACGTGTCGTATGGGGAATGATCCGGCGACATCGGTGGTGGACAGGTTTAACCGGTCGCATGATGTGCCGAATCTGTTTATGGTGGATGGCAGCAGTATGGTGACGTCGTCGCGTGGTCAACCGACGATGACCATTATGGCGTTGGCTTTCAGGGCGGCGGATAACATCATCGGGTTTGCGCGGCGTGGGGAAATTTGATGCTTGGTGGTGATTGAAGAAGGCCAGCGGGGGCCGGGA
>JAUSPW010000698.1 GCA_030652635.1 Pseudohongiella sp.
ATGTTGTAAGGCAGGTTGCCAATAACCCGGATACTGCGTGGCTTTTGTGTCAGCGTTTTCAGGTCGAACTTAAGGACGTCACCTAGGTGCAGGGTGAAGCGCTCACAGTCCGCAAAGTGGTTTTGCAGCCAGGCGGCAAGGTCTCGATCGAGTTCAACCACATCCAGCTTTGCGCCGCTGTTGACCAAAGGAATGGTCAGCGCGCCTTGCCCTGGCCCGATTTCCAGCAAGTGCTGATCTGGCTGTGGGCCAATGGCTTGCACAATTTTGCGGATGACATGAGCGTCATGCAGAAAATTCTGACCAAAGCGTTTGCGGGCCTGGTGATCGGGTTGGGTAATCGGGTGTTGGCTGTTGTACTGACTCACGTACCGCTCCGCGACAACTGACTGGCTGCCTTCAGTTGTGCCTGAATCATCTGGCAGGCGGTTTCGATGGCATTGCGTAAACTGCCTGTGTCGGCTGTGCCCGTGCCAGCAAGATCCAGCGCAGTGCCGTGATCCACCGAGGTACGGATGATAGGCAGGCCCAGTGTGATATTGCTGGCACGGCCAAAACCTTTGTATTTGAGAACCGGCAAGCCCTGATCGTGGTACATGGCCAGCACAGCATCAGCTTTGCTCAGGTACTTATCCGTAAACAAGGTGTCGGCGGGCAGCGGGCCCTGCAGGTGCAGGCCTTGATCACGCAACTTATCCAGAACCGGGGTGATGATGTCGATTTCCTCACGCCCAAGATGGCCACCCTCACCTGCATGTGGATTGAGACCACACACCAGAATATAAGGGTTTTCCAGACCAAACTTGCTGCACAGATCATCATTGAGAATGTTCAGCACGCTGATTAACAAGGGGGCGGTGATGGCGGCCGCGACGTCTTTTAAGGGCAGATGCGTGGTTGCCAGTGCCACCCGCAAACCTTCAGTGGCCAGCATCATTACAGTCTGTTCAACGTCGCACTGTTGCGCAAGAAACTCGGTGTGCCCGGAAAAAGCGATGCCGGCGTCATTGATGATGCCCTTGTGGACGGGTGCCGTCACCATGGCATCAACCTGTTTGTCCTGGCATAACTGACAGGCTATGCGCAGAGTTTCCAGGATATACGCGGCGTTGGCCGCATTAAGCGCACCCGCTTCACATGGCACCTTGAGTGCTACTGGCAGAACATATAACTCGCCCACACCTGAAAGGCGGGCGGACTCACCCGGTTGCCACTCTGTTAACCGTAAAGGCAGCCCAAGCAGGTCGGCGCGTGCTTGCAACAGGGCGGGGTCTGCGATGGCAATCAGGCTACAATCAGTTGGCAGGCGCGACGGCTCCTGAATCAATTGAATCAGCAGCTCAGGACCTATGCCGGCGGGTTCGCCGGGTGTAACAGCCAGTAGCATGGGCATAGTCAACAATCAGTTGATGTATTTGACGTAAGCTTCGTCCCTGATTTCCAGCATCCAGTTTTCAAGTTCGATATCAAATTTACGCTGGCGCAGGGCGTTTTGTGCCTGTTGTCGTCGATACTCACGGCTTAGATCCTGCTCACGCCGCCCGGTCACTTCGGCGACATGCCAGCCAAAGCTGGTACGGAACGGCTCGCTCAGTTCACCGGCTTCCATATTTCGGATCTGCTCTTCAAACTGCGGGGGCATGCCGCCGTCACTGACCCAGCCCAAATCACCACCGGCCACAACCGACATGGTGTCATCCGAAAACTGACGCGCCAGAATGCCAAATTCTTCACCATCAACAATACGCTGATGCACGGTTTCCGCCAGGCGTCGTGCCTGATCTTCGGTGCGAATCTCAGATGGGGCAATCAGGATATGGCGTGCCTGAGTCTGTTTGACGAGGCGATTCGAGTCGCCGCGAACATCGGACAGGCGAATAATATGGAAACCGTTGGCACTGCGGATAGGTTCATTGATCTGCCCGACACGCATGGCCGGGACAATCTCCACAAACAAACTGGGCAGCTGATCCGCTTTACGCCAGCCAAGTTCGCCGCCACTGACTTGAAATCCACGCGGCGGGTTGGCCACAGCGGCCTGCTGTGACTCCATGCGTACCTGCGCAAAATCAGCGCCATCGGCCAGTCGCTGGTACATGTCGCGCGCAAAGGCTTCTTTTGCAGAGCGTACAGCAGGTGAATCGGACTCGGGCACTGGTATCAGAATCTGGTCAACCAGATAATCTGGGGCCATCGCGATACGGCCTGCTTCAGAGCTCAGGTAGTTATCAATTTCCTGGTCGGTGATGGTGATACGACGATTCACCATGCCACGCTGTACCTCGTTGACCGCCAGTTCTTTGCGGATGCGCTCGCGAGTCTGTGTATAGACGCCTTGCGCCTGCAGGGCGCTGACGTACTGGTCAAAGCTCATATTGCTGGATTGGGCAAGGTCAGCGATAACGCGATTGAGTGTGTCGTCGTCAAAACGAATACCGACCCGCTCAGCCAGTTGCAGCTGCAGATTTTCAATAATCAGACTTTCCATCACTTGTTCGCGCAAGGCATCCGGTGGTGGCAGCGCCATACTCATCTGTGCGGCGCGCGCCTGCACTTCAACAACGCGCTCTTCGTACTCGCTTAGAAGCACAACACCGTCGTCAACGACGGCAATAATTTTGTCCAGCAGCTGTGGCTGTGCATTGGCGCTACCAGCTAGCATCAACATGGCGGCCAGACTGCTAAGGCCAATATGTCTGCCTTGCGTCAGAAAATGCCGAAAATTGTTAGTCATTGCTGTCTTGCTCCTTGAATCCGGGGATGCTGTTGCTAAGCAGGCTGTCGAGACCGCCACCGGCGAGGTCGCCCAAGCCGTGCAGGGAAAGCTGGAAAAAGATGCCCCGGTTCTGTCTGGTGTTCAGTTCATTAAATTCGTAGTCGTTGACCCAGTCGCGGGCGATCAGGCGCACGGTTGCGCAGCAGTTACTGTATTCGACACCTGCAAAGGTTTCAAGGTTCCTGCTATTACTGTGGTCATAGTTCCAACGACCCAGCATGCGCCAACTTTCGTTCAGCGGCCAGACCGCCGACATGTCAGTTTGTTTGATGCGTGGGTCAAGCAAAGGCGGTGCATCCAGAAAAACGTCGGTTTTTTCCCGATAGCGGAACGCCAGATTAAACAGGCGGTCTTGATCGCCGCGTAACTGTACCGCAATGCTGCCCTGGTCGATGTTGTTGTTTTCCTGATCCCATTGCAGGTCGGTCATCAGCTGCCAGCGCTCATGCGGGCGATAACTGGCTTCCATGATCAATGCTGAGCGGTCAGTGTCCAGTGGTTGCAGCGTCAGCCATTTTTGCAGCGGGCTGTCCAATGAGACTTTGCGGTCTTTAAAGTGGAAAATCTGGCCAACGCTGATACGTGCGCGTTCCTGACCATCAATGGTCAGCAAGCGGCTGGTCACCGCAGCGCTGATCTGGTTGGCGTCACCCACCCGGTCGCCACCGCTGAAGCGATTGTCGCGGAACAGCTGGTTAAAGTTCATGTGCAGCTGCGCGCTGTCAAAATTTGGCAGCAAGTGTTGCTCTTTCTGTTCGCTGAACAGGTAATAAAGTCGGGGTTCCAGTGTTTGAGTGGCGGACAGCCCTGCGACGGTCACTGGGCGATCAAAAATCAAACCACTATCAAGGCTGAACACCGAGACGCCGCGCTCGGGATTGCCGGCGGTATTGGCGGCCTGTTGATCCAGCTGCCAGCTAGCGTAACGATAACGCGCGGCCGGAATAAAAAAGTACCCCGCCCCGCGCAATGGCAAACTCAGCCACGGTTCCGCGCTGACTCTGGAGCCGGTGACCAGAGCGCCATTGGAAATCTGCTGTGCGGATAACAGTGATCGATCCAGCGAGCGATCAAAGCGCACATGTGAGCCATCTACGCCGTAACGCAGTGGGCCCAGGCTGTCGCCCTGGCGGCTGAGTTTGACTTCGGGCAGTCGATCAAAGGGTTTGTTAACGTCAATGGATGCCAAGTAAGGGTCCAGCAGCTGAATGCTTTGTACGCGTGCTTCGGCATGCCAAGCGGCATCCTGCCAAGACATGACCGCTTCTTTGTTGAGATGGGTGCGGCTTTCTAGGTCAAGATTACGAGTGCCCAGATCCCTGAAATAGTTGGCATCACTGACAGCATTCAAATCGACAAACGTGCGCCAGTTCTGCCAGGGTTGCCCTTCATGACTGAAGCCAGCAAACCAGCGCCGCGATTGTGGCGTGGCGTTGCTGCTGAGGCTGGCGCGAGTGGCATCGTAGGTTTTGTCGTCAGGCAACAGCGCAGCGGTGACGGTATTCATCGACCAATCGGCCAGGTACCTGAATTCGGCATTCAGCATAAGACCACGCTCGGTCATCACGCGTGGTGTCAGCGTGGCATCGTAATGCGGCGCGAGATTGAAGTAATAAGGCACGGCAATATCGAGACCATTGTCGCGACTGTTGCTGATACTGGGCGGCAAAATGCCCGATACCCGCTGGTCACCAATCGGGAACTGCAAGGTATAGGGGTAGTAGAACACGGGCACATCGCGAAGACGCAGCGTCAATTCGCGGGCGTAGCCAACGCCGTTGGCGTTGTCCAGCATCAGACTGCTGGCTTGCACCATCCAGAACGGATCCATGGGTTCGCAGCGGCTGAAAGCGCCGTTGTCCATGGTCATCATACCGCTGTCGCTGTTGTAACTCAGCCGTTCTGCTGTCCCGTGAATCTGGGTATCGTGAATCACATAGGAGGCCTGACTGATGGTGTTATCACCCGCATTCTGGTCAAGCACGGCGCCTTCGCCTGTGACAAGAAATCCCGGCTCGCGGAATACCACATCGCCTTGCAGCGTCAGGATATTGGTTTCTTCGTTCAGGTGCAGTCCGTCGCTTGCCAACAGGGTGCGGTAACCCTGACGAACACTGACATCACCTTCCACATACAGCTGAGCGGGTTCGGGTTGGTTGACGCGCGCAGTGGTTTCAATTTCGGTGGGGGCGCTGTCGGGATCAAGATCAGCATTGTCACCGCTGATCTCCGGCTCCACAAACATGCCACAGCAAGCCGGGTTGACGCGGGCCGCTTGTTCAGCGCTCATGTTTTCGCGTGTTGCCCAGTCTTGCATGATGCCGGCCGGTGACTGTGGCGCTGGATTGTCTGCACCCGGAACCTGGGCAGCTGCTTCGCCATGTATTCCGGACAGTACCAGCACAGGCAGCATCCATCCTGTTGTCAAAAGGCTGGTTTTTATTTTTCTGTCAGACATGGTTGCGGGCGATCCAGTCGGCAATAGAGAATGGTGAGCATCAGATGTTGCTGCCTGTTGCCCTGAATTGTAAGTCTGGGGCGACATTGGCCAGCGCAGGCATGATAATTCATCGACCTTTCATTAGAAAGCAATGGCGGAGCAGATTCAACAATGACCCAGCAACAAGCATTCACGTGCGCTGATTCCGGCGAGCCTGAAGATATCCGTCATCAGCAGGTTCAACACTGGGCGCGAGGTGAGCTGCAACAATTGTTGGGATCTGATCCTGGCCCGATACACGCGGATGCGCTGGGCGGGGATGCCAGTTTCCGACGCTATTTTCGTTATCACTCGCCAAGCGAACTGCCGCTGGCCGGGTTTGATGGTTTAAAAACCAGTTTGATGTTGGTGGATGCGCCACCTGCTCGTGAAAATAACCCGGCATTTTTATTGACCGCCACCGAGTTTCGCGCAGCAGGTTTAAAAACACCCACCATTCTGGCCTATGACCTTGAGCAAGGTTTTATGTTGCTGGAGGACTTTGGGGATCAACTGTATCTGCCGTGCCTGCAGGCTGCGCAAGGTGATGATGAAGAGGATGTCAGCGATATCGCGCGCGTCGATGTGCTTTACACACAGGCCATGGCCGCGCTGCTGACACTGCAAAGTGATCGCAGTGCATCGCAACTGCCCGCCTATGATCAGGCCCGACTGCACACCGAGCTCTGTCTGTTTGATGAGTGGTTCTGTGGTCGTATGTTGGGCATCGCGCTGGATTCAGACGAGAAAAAACTGCTGGCGCAGACCTGGCGCTTTCTCGAACAGACCGCTCAGAATCAAGTGCAAGTGCGCGTCCATCGCGATTACCACTCGCGCAATCTGATGGTGCGACAGCAGCCCGATGGCTCGCATCCCGAAAATCAACCGCCTGGCATCATCGACTTTCAGGATGCTGTTATTGGGCCGGTGACCTACGATCTGGTGTCCTTGCTCCGCGACTGTTACATCGTTTGGCCCGCGGAACAGGTGAATCGATGGTTGCGCGACTACTATAACGAGGCGCGTGCACGTGACATTTTGCCGGCCTCTTTGAGTTTTGAAGCCTTTCAGCGTGATTTTGATCTGATGGGAATACAGCGTCATATCAAAGTGCTAGGCATTTTCTGTCGGCTGGCGCTGCGTGACAATAAACCGCGATACCTGCTGGATCTGCCAGTGGTGATGGATTACGTGGTGACTGTGGGTGAGCGCCATCCTGAACTAAAAGCATTTATCAGCTGGTTCCGTCGTGGGCCGATGATCGATATGTATGTCGTGTTAACAGCATCAGGTCCTATGGTGTCGGCGTCTGAGTTATCCGCTCAGTTCGAAAACAGTCAGTTATGAAAGTCATGATTCTGGCGGCTGGTCATGGCAAACGCATGCTGCCCTTGACAGAGCTGACACCAAAACCATTACTAAAAGCAGGTGATCACTGCCTGATCGAGTGGCAAATTCTTAAACTGGCCAAGGCAGGTCTGCGTGATCTGGTGATCAATCTGCATCATTTGGGTGAGCAAATTCCTGCGGCACTGGGTGACGGTTCGCAGTACGGCGTTCACATTCAATATTCCGTCGAGTCTGAGTTGCTGGAAACTGCAGGTGGCATCATCCAGGCTTTACCTCTGCTGGGGACACAGGCATTTGCTGTGGTGAATGGAGACGTCTGGACTGACTTTGACTTTTCACGCCTGAAAACCGTTGCAGCTGACCTTGATGCTGCGACCGACGCCAATCGAACGCTGGCGCATCTGGTGTTGGTGCCCAATGCGGCGCATCACCTGCGAGGCGATTTCTACCTGAGTGATAGCGCTCAGGTGTCCGACGACCGCGAGCCACGACTTACCTTCAGCGGTATCAGCGTACTGCATCCATACTTGTTTACCGGCTTGTCGGTGCAACGTCTGCCCTTGTCGCCACTGTTGCGTCAGGCCATGTCACGCCAACAGGTCACAGGCGAGTACTTCGCAGGCGACTGGCAGGATATCGGTTCACCCGAGCGGCTGAAGGCGTTAGAATGCCGGCTTCTTAATTCGTAGCCGGCGACCTTGCGATGACTGATGTTCTGAAGACTGAATTGCTGCAAAAGGACTTTCTGATTGCCCCCTCTATTTTGTCAGCCGACTTTGCCCGATTGGGGCAAGAAGTCGATGCCGTGCTCGCCGCTGGTGCTGATGTGGTGCATTTTGATGTCATGGATAATCACTATGTGCCCAATCTGACCATTGGCCCCATGGTGTGCAAAGCGTTGCGGACTTATGGCATCAAAGCCCCGATTGATGTGCATTTAATGGTGCAACCGGTTGATCAGATGATCAGCGATTTTGCCAAAGCCGGTGCCAGCATTATCAGTTTTCACCCGGAGGCGTCACAGCACGTTGATCGCTCTTTGCAGTTGATCCGTGATGCCGGTTGCAAAGCGGGCCTGGTGTTTAACCCGGCGACCAGTCTGGATTGCCTGGAGTACCTGATGGATAAAATCGACCTGATTCTGATCATGTCGGTGAACCCGGGTTTTGGTGGTCAGAAGTTTATCCCGACGGCGCTCAAGAAATTGCAGCAGGCACGCCGCCTGATTGATTCCAGCGGTTTTAATATCCGTCTTGAAATTGATGGCGGTGTGACCACCGACAATATTGCAGACATCGCGCGCGCTGGCGCTGACATGTTTGTGGCAGGGTCAGCCATTTTTAACAGTGACTCTTACGAAAAAGCCATCAGCACTATGCGCCAGCAACTGGCGCAGACTGTTGCTGTTTAAAAGGGAAGGCCATCGATGACGCCCAATCAATTTTCCTCCACCGCCGTGGCAACCCGACTGCAACAGCAGGATATTGATGCGCTGGCCGCGGCCGGCTACAACCGCGTCCCCGTCGTGCGCGAGGTGCTGGCTGATTTTGAAACACCGCTCAGCACGTATTTAAAACTTGCAGGTGGGGTTTACACCTACCTGTTTGAGTCCGTGCAAGGCGGCGAAAAGTGGGGGCGTTTCTCCATTATTGGACTGCCCTGTAAAACGGTTGTGCGGGTCAGTGCCAATGACGTGCGGGTAGAGCGGGAGGGTGTTGTCATCGAGCAACACAGCATGGACGACCCGTTCGTATTTGTTGAAGCGTTTAAAAACCGTTTCAAAGTTGCCGAGCTGGCGGGTGTGCCAAAATTCAGTGGTGGACTGGTTGGTTACTTCAGCTACGACACCGTGCGTTACGTCGAGCCTTCCTTGGGCGTTGCCCCCGGTGAAGATGAAATTGGTACACCTGAAATTTTGCTGCTGCTGTCTGAAGAGGTTGTGGTGTTTGATAATCTGCGCGGCACAATTTCAATTGTGTGCCATGCGGACCCGTCACAAAAAGGTGCTTTGGATAAGGCCCACGCACGCTTGGATGAAATCGAATCCGGGCTCATGCAGCCGTTCCAGCGCCCGGTCGCTAGGTCGCGTGCTGATGTGATCAGCGCAGAACAGGACTTTTTCTCCAGCTTCCAGCAGGCGCCGTTTGAAAAGGCGGTGAATTCCATCAAGGACTACATTCTGGCGGGTGATGTCATGCAGGTGGTGCTGGCACAGCGCATGTCAGTGCCGTTTGATGGCGATCCTATCCATGCCTATCGTGCCCTGCGCTACCTGAATCCGTCGCCGTATATGGTGTTTTTTAATATGGGTGATCACCATATTGTCAGCGCTTCACCTGAAATTCTGGCCCGCGTAGAAGAGGGTTTAATCACGGTGCGGCCGTTGGCTGGCACCCGTAAACGCGGCGCCACCGATGAGCAGGATCAGGCCTTGGAGCAGGAACTGCTGGCCGATGCCAAAGAGATTGCGGAACATCTGATGCTGATTGATCTCAGCCGTAACGATTCTGGTCGGGTCTCAAAAACCGGTTCGGTACACGTGCCCAAAAAGATGTTTGTCGAACGTTATTCTCACGTGATGCACATCGCCTCCATTGTCGAAAGTCAGATGAGTGATGACAAAACTGCGCTTGATGTGCTCAAAGCAACCTTGCCGGTAGGCACTTTGTCAGGGGCGCCAAAAGTACGGGCCATGCAGATCATCGATCAGCTGGAGCCGGTCAAACGCGGTATCTATGGCGGCGCGATGGGGTACATTGGCTGGGGCGGCAATATGGATATGGCTATTGCCATTCGCACCGCTGTGATTAAAGACAATACGCTGTATGTGCAGGCCGGCGCAGGGGTGGTAGCCGATTCGGTGCCGACGCTGGAATGGGAAGAAACCATGAACAAGGCGCGGGCTATTTTCCGCGCCGTGGCACTGGCCCAAAAAGGCCTGCAGCTCTAGCCTCTAGCCTCTAGCCTTAGATCAGTTGCTGACAGTGGCTGGTTTAGGTGAAAACTTCCGGCGGTAATGTCGGCTGACGACCGTGATGGCAATGCCGCCTATGACGCCTGGACCCACCCAGACCAGCACGGGCAACCATGGCAGTTGATTAAATAGCGGTTCCATAATCGTAACTGCACCAAAAACAAAAAACGCCGTGTACGCGCCGATGCCGGAGGCAATCAATCCGCCCAGGTGTTCAGTCCACCATTCGCGTGGTCGGGTCTGTTGTTTAAAGGTATAACGCAAAATGCCTGCGCTCAGCGCAACTTCGAGGCCTCCAAACGCAACAAAAATCATGTTGCTGCGCATCAGGCCCAGTGCAAACAAACCGATGCCACATAACAGTAGGGCGCCAACCAGTGCCAGTTGAAATGGCTTGCGCAGGGGCAAGCGATTGTCTCGATAGTTGATGGTCAACCACCCGTGGCGAGTGGTGGTCAGCACCAGCAAGCTCAGCGAAAACAAGAAGATGGCGGTGTTGCGCGTGTTGGCGGGATTGTTATCAGGATGCAGCACTTCCGGTATCCATAAATCCATGGAACTCATCAGCAAACCTGATATCCCGATCATATACATCAGTAGCGCAAAGTAGCGCCCGATACGTTTATGAACAGGGGAGCCTTTGCGCGCAAACACAGGTATCCAGAACAGCAGCAAGGCAACAACGCCACCAGTGATATGGAGATAAACGGCAGTCTGGTGAAGCAGAAACATGGTCAACTCCTGTTTGTGATCAGCATTCGCAAATGGCAATTTTTCCGGTTGCCTTCTGATCATGCTGACAGAACCCCTTGGTTCTGACTAGTGACTTAAGCCATATAGTGCCTCGTTACTTAAGGCCTATACGTTGTTTGTGCCAGCCTGTACCATAATCCCCGAACACAGCAATATCGCATGGCCCGTATCACATACTTCATATCACTCACTCAACTGAGATCATTCGGCACATGAATAAAATCCGCGTCATGCTGGCAGAAGACCAGAATCTGGTTCGTCTCGGAATATGCAGTTTGCTCGAGCTCAGCGAGCGTATAGACGTGGTTGGGCAGGTGGAAGACGGCAGTCACGTGGTTGAAGGTATCCAGAAATTCAGACCAGATGTGCTGTTGATGGATATTCGCATGCCCAAAATGACGGGCATTGATGCCTTGCATGCCATGCGCGCCGCCGGTTGTATGGTGCCCAGCATCATCCTGACCACATTTGATGACAGTCAGCTGGTGCTCGAGGGCATGCAGGCAGGTGCCAAAGGTTATCTGCTGAAAGACGTGTCGCTGAATAGTCTGGTGGGTGCTATTGAAAGTGTGTATGCCGGTGGCACGCTGGTGCAGCCGGCTATCACTGAGCGCATACTGAAAGGCTTGTCTTCGATGGAGCCGCGCTTTGATAATCTGGTCGCGCCTGAATCACTCAGCGACAAAGAAGTGGAGGTATTGCGCTTGATGGCCGGCGGTTTCAGTAATCGGGAGATCTCACGGACCATTCATAAATCGGAAGGCACCGTGAAAAATCAGGTGTCGTCTATTCTCGAGAAACTCGGCGTACGGGATCGTACACAAGCAGTACTCAGGGCAATCAATCTCGGGCTACTGTAAACGGGCTGATCAGTAAATGATCTCCAGATTGATCTCTTGCACAATTTGCCAGCCCTGATTACCTCGTCGCATCAACACTTGTTTTTGCGTCCTGTCGCTATAACCCGGCGATTGATAGGCCAGCCAGAACTCAAGCTGCGCTGTTTGCTCGGAAATGTTGTTGATGCTCAGCTCTGATATCTGCAGCGCGATCCATTCCCTGTTGCCAATATTGCGCCGCCGGTTTTCCTGCCATGCACTGAGCGAGTCAAAACCGCGTGGGAAAAACTCGGCATGATAAAAGCTGAAATAAGCATCCACGTCGCGGGCTTGCCAGGCGGCCACCCAGTTTTGTAGTGCCTGCTCAGCTGAGGCGGCCGGCGCTTCACTTGCCGTTGGCGGTGTTGCTGTTGGTTCGGCTGCCAACTGCGGCGTTATCTCTGCTTGGGCTGTGGGCGGTACAGTGATCGCCAATGCGGGCTCAGTTTGCAGCGCAGCTTCAGGTTCTGGCAATTTTTCGCTGACTTCAGTGACTTCAGTGACTTCAGTGACTTCGGTGACTTCGCTGATGTTATTCAGTGGCGGCATGAGGTCCGGTGACAATTCGGTTAGGACCTCAGCACTCAGTGTTGCTACCGCGGCCGTGGGCACGGTATCTGGCGGCGTTGGCTGCAGCGCTATCCAGGCAGTGGCCGCCACCGCTACCAGGATTGTTGCTGCAATGGCGGCTGCAACCCGGCGATTGGGCGGTGTGCGGTTAAAGCCACGCATGGCCAATGAAGCATGTTTAAGCACCTGCGCCAGCTCCGTCTTGCTGACCGGCGATCCCAATTCTTGCGATCGATACAGGTTTGAGCACAATGAGCCTACGTCGATGATGCGTTGTGGCAACCCGCGGCTGACACTAAAAAGAAGCGTCAGTGCCCGCGGCTGGAACTCCAGATCTTGCTGATTGGCGGCATCAAACAGCGTCCGCAAAAACAGTGCGGTGCCTTTTTTATCCAATGCCGGCAGTTGGGCGCTCAAGGTGATGCGTTGTAGCACTGGCCTGAGTTCGTGATCACGGTTGAGTCGGGTATCCAGTGCATCCGATCCGCACATGATGATGCTCAGCATGCAGCTGTTACTGATCTGAATGTCCGTCAGTTTGGTCAGCTCTAGCAACGTGGCGTTGTTCATCAGGTGGCAGTCATCAAAAACCAGCACAATGCCTTGATGCGTCAACGCCTGTTGACTCAGGTATTCCTGAAGGTTGCGTTGGAAGTTATGGGTTTTGGGCAAATCAAAGCTTTTGCGCAGCGCACTGCGCAGGGCCATCGGGGAGTCCGGATTTGCCGCAAAGTAACGGGTCAGGCAACCTTGCGCCTGATAGTATTGCATGGCCTGTTCAAGCAGCGATGACTTGCCGCTGCCTTGTGCGCCGGTCAGTCGGACAAAAAATTCGGGTTCCTTGAGCAGTGCTTTAAACTGCTCAAGCACTCGGCCGTACGGCTCTCCTGCGTAGTACATAAAATCCTCATTCTCCATTTGAGTCTTGCGGTAAGCAGCGGAGCATTGTGTTCAGCGGGTTGGTTTGCGGGCCATTGTAAACAACTTTGCCATGGATGCCGAGTCGAACCGGCGGTCACTTACCGTTGATAAATTGGCAGCACTCGCACTGATTCCAGCCAAAAAATTGGCATTCCTGGAAAAAATGGTTCGGTATCACTTTAAGGGAGGGTGCCAAGTGCTTGCTTAAAATGGTTTTTTTGTGTAATTTTGCGACAAGTGGCATCCCTGAGGCGTTTTAACGTGACAAGATCAACAAAAAGCAGATTGGAAAGTGGTCCAGGCAGTGTTTGGTTTGTATTTCTTCTGTTGTTCTTTTCATCATCCAAGTTGATTGCACAAGCCGGCGCCTTCCCTGCGTTGTCCATGAATTCAACCGATAACAGCTTGTTCCGATTGGTCGAAACCAGCGATGTTGGATTCGGCAGGATGCAGGTTCTGTCTGAGCCACAGCGACCACAGGGTGTACTTAAGCTGGCAGATGACCAGCGTTATCTACTCTGGGTAGAGCTTAAGCGCGGACGTCTGCACGTGATGGAACGCCAGGAGCACGGTGGTTTGAACACCATCAAAATCATCCCGATTTCCATCGGCAAAAACGGTTATGGCAAAGAGCTGGAAGGCGATAAGCTCACGCCCATCGGGGTGTATCGTTTGACCAGTTTTATCGAAGATCAAAAGCTGGACGATTTCTACGGTAACGGCGCTTTTCCGCTCAACTATCCCAATGCGCACGACAAGCTGAACAAGCGCACCGGGCATGGTATCTGGCTGCATGGTCTGCCCAAGAATATTGATCAACGCCCGTTAATGGATTCTGATGGCTGTGTGGTGGTGGATAACTACAGCCTGGTGCGCCTGAGCGACTATATTCAGACCGGCGCGACCTACATTGTGATGTCTGAAGGCGACATCAAGTGGGAGTCCGCTGATTCATTTGCACGCCAGGAGACCAGCCTCAGTGCTGCCTTTGAGCAGTGGCGTTCAGACTGGGAAGCCATCAACAATGACGCCTACCTGTCTCATTACGGTGAAAACTTCAGTGACCTGAGCAGCGATTTAAGCGCATGGTCTACCTACAAAACGCGTGTAAACCGTGGCAAAACAGAGATTTCGGTCCAGACTTCTGATCTGAGCCTGATTGCCGACCCGCGTGACCCGACATTGGTGACCGCGCGTTTTTACCAGCGCTACCGAAGCAACAACCATGATTGGGATGGTTGGAAGGAGCAACTCTGGCAGCAGACGGGCAGTGGCTGGAAAATCATCTATGAAGGCAATGGGTAGTCATCATGATTCGTAGCCTACTGATTGTTTTATCGGTTGCAACGCTGGTTGGTTGTCTGGTGATGATGCCAGACTCCGATCAACAGGGCAGCCAGTCAGCTCCTACTGATGTCAGCGCGCCACAAACCGCTGCCACTGCGGTGGCACCGGCAGTTGTTGTACAGGAAATACCGCCGGTAGATGCTATTGAAGCCGATAGTCCTGTTGTTGCTGATGAGTTATCACCACAACCGGTCTCGCCTGCGCCTGAGCCCTTGATAGCGCAGGCTGAACCTTCTGCTGCACCCGTATTTGCCGCTGCACCGGTATCTGCAGCCGCACCCGTTCCTGCGCAGTCTGTCCCGTCAGATTTGCACCAGCCAGCGGTCAGCGCCTTGTGCCGTGAAATTGGTAACAAGCTGGGCAGCGTCACGGTCGCCGATTGTAACAATCAGAAACTGCAGTTTGCGGATGGATTTTCTGTTAACGAGCGCGTGCTAACCAAGCGTGATTTCCTGCCAAAGGACTTGAGCGAACCGGTGTCGCGTATTCTGATCATGGGTGGAATTCATGGCGATGAATATTCTTCCATCTCCATCATGTTCAAGTGGATGAATCTGCTGGCCAGCAATCAGGATTCAGACTTCCATTGGCGATTTCTACCCTTGGCCAATCCAGACGGTCTTTTGGATGGCGAAGCCACACGTCAGAATGCCAACGGCGTTGACCTGAATCGCAATTTCCCCTCGGGCGACTGGGAGCGTACCGCGTTGGAGTCATGGCGAGTAACCACGGGTAGCAATCCAAGACGCTTCCCTGGCCACTCTCCTGCCAGTGAACCGGAAACGCAGTGGATCTTGCAGCAAATCGAAGAATTCAAACCGGTGGTGATTGTGTCTGTGCATGCGCCACACGCCTTGCTGGACTTTGATGGTCCCGTGGAAGCGCCCCACAAGATCGGACATCTGCACCTGCATCAGCTTGGCGTATATCCGGGATCCCTGGGTAACTATGGTGGTTTGGATCTGGGCATTCCGGTGATCACACTCGAGCTGCCTTCTGCCGGTATCATGCCGAGCAAGGCTGAGATCGAGAATATGTGGGTTGACCTGAATAACTGGTTGAACGACAAAGCCCCCGGGCTGACCAAGGCCAAAACCACCCCCTCAAGCATCAGCGCCGACTAAAAACGCACAGGCGCCCGGGCTGGTCTTCAAGAATCAAGCCCGGGCGTCAATGATTTAAACGCTGCCAATGCCTGTTCCCGCGACAGTTTCAAGTCAACAACCGGTCTTGGATAATTGCTGTCCAGACTGACACCTGCCGCTCTCAATACATGGTCTGGTGCCAAAAACGGTGCATGGATGTATTTGTTGGGAAGTTTTGCCAGTTCAGGCAGGTAGCGGCGCAGATATTCGCCCTCCTCATCAAATTTCTCACTTTGAGTCACTGCATTAAAAACGCGGAAGTAAGGTGCTGCGTCGGCACCACAGCCAGCAATCCATTGCCAGCTGGCTGAGTTGCTGGCGAGGTCGGCATCAACAAGGCAATCCCAGAACCAGTCTTCGCCATCATGCCAGTGAGTCAGCAGATTTTTGACCAGAAACGAACCCACCACCATGCGCACGCGGTTATGCATGTAGCCGGTTTGCCAAAGCTCGCGCATGCCTGCATCCACCAGTGGAATGCCGGTTTCGCCGCCTTGCCAGGCGCGCAAAGCAGGCGGTCTTTTGAGCCAGGGAAAGTGTTCAAAGCGGGATTGAATGGCGCGTCTGGGCAGGGACGGATTGTGATAGAGCAATGCATACGAAAACTCGCGCCAGCCAAGCTCTGACTGAAAACAATCCAGATCATTTTCAAAACCGCCCGATAGACCTGCCGACAAGGCTTCATGCCAGATCTGACGCGGTGAAATCTCACCAAAGTGCAGGTGGGGAGACAAGCCGGATACATTTTCTCTGGCCGGAAAATTGCGGCCTTCCTTGTATCCACGGATGCCATTGTCCAGAAAACGTGCGAGGCGCTGTTTTGCGGCCTGTTCCCCAATCTGCCAGCGCTGTTGTAGGCCGCCATCCCAGGCAATATGTGGCAACAGGTCCAGTGCGTTGATGCCGGCCTCGCCGGTGAGCGGCAACAGATTCATAGCGCTCATCGCCTCGATGTCCATGCAGTCCAGCCTGGAGGGCACGGGCAACGGCAATGCGGGTGCCGCGGCTTTTATGCAGCCGCGTCTGAAATAAGGTGTAAAAACCTTGTACGGCGTTTGATCCTCTTTGAGGACTTGCCACGGTTCCCACAACAAGGAACCGTTAAAACTGCGCGCGGGTGTACCTTGTTGCTGCAGAATTTCTTTCAGCTGTTTATCTCGTTGCACTCGCCACGGTTCATAACAACGGTTCCAGACTACCTGGCTGGCGTTTACTTGGCGGGCCAGCGCCGGCAACAAAGTGAGTGCGTCACCTTTCAGCAACAACAGGCGGCCTTGCAGAGACTGATTGAGTGCCGACAGGGAATGATGCAACCACCAACGACTGGCGCCACCCATGGCCCATTCTGCCGCGTTCACGTCATCCAGAATGTAGACGGGTATTACGCTGCCCGCCTGTGCTGCCTCCACCAAGGCCGGGTTGTCGCCCAATCTGAGGTCCTGACGGAACCAGACGATGCTCTGCTGCGTAGTAGTCTGAGCAAGTGGGGCAGTTGGCGTGGAGGCGAGCGGCGTGATGATAAAATCTCCTGGTGGACTTGTGCTGTTGTGGTCGGTGGCATTCTACGCCGAGTGCCGCCGTCAGGATCAATCTGTTATCTTGTCATACGTTCTTGCCAAACATTTTTGTGGCACATAAAACCGGCATATCCCGGTCTTACGCCTGAGTTGATCAAGCATCAAAGGAATAACAACACTGTGAGCAGCGCCGTGACAACCACCCGCACCGTAATGGGCGATGATCGTATTCCCCTGGTTCCACTTATTTCACCACGACACAAGGATAGCTGGACGCATACGCGTAACGGCGATGCGCGTGGTTATATTGATGCCGACAAGCTCAGTGAACTCTGGATCCACACCGGTACGGCGTGCAATCTGGCTTGCCCATTCTGCCTGGAAGGTTCCAAACCGGGTGACACGCGCTTGCCGGCCATGTCGCTGGAATTGTTGAAACCCTTCATTAATGAAGCCGTGGAGATGGGGGTGCAGCAGTTTTCCTTTACTGGCGGTGAACCGTTTGTCATCCGCGATTTTGTTAATATCCTGGACTACGCCAGTCAACACAGGCCCTGTTTTGTGCTGACCAATGGCACGCGGGTATTAACCCAGCGCGCTCACCAATTGCTGCCGCTCAAACATAACGCCTTTCCGATCAGCTTTCGCATCAGCCTGGATTATCCGGACGCGGCGCGACATGACGCCGGTCGTGGTGAAGGCAGTTTTGGTGAGTCGCTGGAAAGTATCAAGTGGTTGCTGGACAACGGCTTCAAGGTATCCATTGCACGGCAGATGGAGCTGCATGAGAACAGTGCTGCTGTTGAAAGTGCGTTTGCTGCGATTTTTGTGCAGGCGGGCATCCAGCACACACTGCCGTTTACTGCATTCCCTGATTTTGGCACACCGGGCACTGAAGATGGCAGCCCGGAAGTGACCACCAACTGCATGACAAAATATCCAACACCGGAAAGTCGATCACACTTTATGTGTACCTATACCCGTATGCTGGTGAATACCGCCAAAGGTGTGCGGGTTTACGCGTGCACCTTGGTTGGCGACGATCCTGATTATGATCTGGGCGGCACCTTGG
>JAUSPW010000259.1 GCA_030652635.1 Pseudohongiella sp.
CCAGGGTAAACGCCATCAGGCACCCGTGTTAGTTGCACTGGAAATGTTATTGCATCTGCCCTCTGCGCGGCTGGGCGTCAGTGAACTGCTGGATTTTCTGGATGTGCCTGCAGTACAGAACGCATTTGATATCTCAGCCCAGGACAAACCGCTGTTGCATCGCTGGATCGAACAATCGGGCATTCGCTGGGGGCTTAATGCCAGCCATCGAGAAAGTCTGGGCATGTCTGCTGATTTAAGCACTCAGGCTTTAGAACAAAACACCTGGCACTTTGGTCTGCGCCGCATGCTGCTTGGCTACACCATGGGGCGTGGCGACCAACAACAAGGTCAAAGCTGGCAGGATATAGAAGCCTTTGATGAAATTGGCGGACTGAGCGCCGCACTGGTTGGCAAACTCGCGCATCTACTCAGGCAATTGGAACAAACTTGGGTAATCCTGCGCGAACCTGCTTCGGTAACCGAGTGGACACAACGCCTGAGCGCGTTGCTTGCTCACTATTTTGTAGCTGATGACGACCATGATCTGATGCTGATCACGCGTGTCGAAAAAATACTGCGTGACTGGCGTGATGCCTGCGCAGAGGCACAGTTTGAAGATGAACTCCGTATTGAGGTCGTGCGCGACTTTGTACTTGAACAGCTTGATGTGCAACCGCTCACCCAACGCTTTCTGGCTGGCTCAGTCAACTTTGCTACACTGATGCCCATGCGTGCCATTCCGTTTAAGCATATCTGTCTGCTGGGCATGAACGATGGAGACTATCCTCGTCAGGTGCCCTCGGTTGATTTTGATTTGATGCGCCAGGATTACCGACCCGGTGATCGCTCGCGCCGCGACGATGATCGTTATCTGTTTCTTGAAGCCTTGTTATCAGCACGTGACTCCCTTTATATCAGCTGGGCGGGACGCAGCATTCGCGACAACAGTGAACGACCGCCGTCGGTGCTGGTTGCCCAGTTGAGGGACTATCTTAAAGACACACGCGGCGACGTGTTGTTGAAAAGTATCACTCAGGAGTACCCGTTACAGCCCTTCAGTCGCCGCTATTTTGATGAACATTCAGACTTGTATACCTACACCGCGGAATGGTCACCTACATTTGCGACACCGGAAACTGCGCGTTCCTCAGCACTCGTCAACCACAAAACTGACAGTCAGGAAATCAGCCTGAATGATCTGGAAAAGCTGTTACGTGTGCCAGCAGAGGTATTTTTTGAGCAACGCCTAGGCGTGAACTTTTCAATGGAAGAAGTCACCACGGAAGATCATGAAGCCTTCACAGTCGATGGGCTGGCGCTCTGGGGCATACAACAGCAGCTGCTTAAAGAAGCGATCACGCAGATAAAACAGGCCGACTCCATCGAAGATTTATTGCGGGATCTGATGGATAAACAAGTGCGCCGCGGCAGCCTGCCGATTCCGCCTTTTGCTGAAGTATTTGTTAAACAGACCGTACAGCGTTTGAGCAGACCCTTGTTGCTCTATCGGGACATGCTTATTGAGCACTCACAGAATGTCCACGTGTCGGTTTCACTGGCATCTGAAGACAAACTGCTGACACTGAATGATCAGCTCAGTGATATCTGGCATATGCCAGAAGACCCTGCTCAGGGAATACGTTGTGTTTTACTGAACAGTCAGTTATGGGCAGGTAAAGACGGCAAAAATGCCAAAGTGAAATGGCACTATCTGGCGCGTCTGTGGCCGGCACATCTGGCAGCACAGTTGTATGGCTCGGTACGCACCTATATTTTTGGCCCAGACACCTCTGAAGTACTTGCGCCACTGAACAAGGCAGACGCTGCATCCCAGCTGATTGCGCTGCTTGAGCTCTGGCAAAAAAATCTACAGGCGCCGC
>JAUSPW010000008.1 GCA_030652635.1 Pseudohongiella sp.
ATGACATTAGGACCGGGAAGAATAATCAGGCCGAAGGCCAACAACAGAAACAGAGTCAATTCCATGTTTTATTTTCCGAAGCCTGATTGCTGCTTAACGCCCGTGCTCACGCGCAATTTTGGAGCTGCAAAGCAGCGGAAAAATTGTCGCTGTGCAGCCGATTGTTATGTTTCTTTGCCGGTGGTACAGTGTGTACAGGTTGCTAGCCAATACACACAGGTGATTTATGAGAACTAACATTGTAATTGACGACAAGCTCATGGATGACGCTCTCAAGGCATCAGGATATAGCACAAAAAAAGAAGCGGTAGAACAAGGTCTTAGGCTGCTCCTTTTACGCAGCCAGCAACAGGATATACGGAAACTGCGCGGCCGAGTGAAATGGGAAGGAGATCTGGACGAAATGAGAGGCGGCAAATGATACTGGTCGATACCAGTGTTTGGATCGACTACCTCAACGGCGTCAAGAACAGGCATACAGACACTCTTGACGCCGGAATTGTCGAAGGCACTGTTGGCATGGGAGATCTGATCTTTCTGGAAATCCTCCAGGGAATTCGGGACGATCGGCAATACCGTTTGACCAGACAAACTTTGCTGACGCTGGGTCGCATGGAAATGTTTGGTGAGGGCATGCCTGATAAATGTGCCGAAAATTACCGTGTGCTTCGCAAAAAGGGAATTACCATTCGCAAAACAACGGATGCCATCATCGCTACGTTCTGTATCGAGCGAAGAATGCCGCTGCTCTTCCTTGATCGTGATTTTATTCCCTTTGTCGATCATCTTGGTTTGCTCTCGGTGCTGCCGGAAACATAACGCCCAGTTCAGCCGCAGCGAGCACGGAGCGGCGTTTGTGTTATTGTTTGAGCGACAGCGAGTAACACAAATGTTGCGCAGTGCACGCTGTCGGTCTGGAACTGATTGTTATGCCTACGCTGCATCATGTCACGTTCGCTTTTTAAGAGACGAGTAGACCTTGCCCTTTTCCCGCTTGCCTACGGCAAGCACATACACAAATAGCTCATCGTCAACGACCTCATAGGCTAAACGGTAACCAGCAGAGCGAAGTTTAATTTTGTATACGGAGTCATAGCCACTTAACTTATCAGCAGGTACTCTGGGATTTTCCAATCGCTCTGCCAGCTTCTTCTTGAATTGGCTCCTGATCGGAGCACCAAGCTTTTCCCATTCCTTCAGTGCTGCTGGCAGAAATCGCAGCTTATAAGTCATCCAACGACACCGTTATAGCTTGATCTTTGTCGCCACGACGCTCCTCAACAAGTTGCGCCAGTTCATAGTCATCAATCAAGTCCATTAGAGCCTCGTAGGTCTCCGCTGGAATCAGGTAGGCCGCTGGCTTGTTGTGATTTAGCACTGCTATAGGTGAACCACTGGCCTGGGAAAGCAGGGCTGAAGGGTTTTTCTTTAATTCTGAAATGCTTACAGAAAAATCCGCTAATACCTGACGCATAAAAACCTCTATTTTGATCTAAATTATGGTCATATATTAGCCCATATTGCTGCTGGGTGCTACGAGCTTGTAGGCATAACGCCTTAGATTCAGCGGAACGGCGAAGCCGTTTCCGCTGGAATGTATTGTTATGACACGCTGAGCTACGACCGATAGAAACCTACGTTGCGAAGCACCAGCGGAGC
>JAUSPW010000014.1 GCA_030652635.1 Pseudohongiella sp.
AAGGTCTTGATGTCAATGCATTCAGCCGCGACTTGATGCAGAAAACTGAAAAAGAACTGATGGAAGAGCGTGACGGCGTCGCGCATTTGTTGCCCTGATTCGGCAAACGCCGGTCTCCGATTGTACTGACGCAGACTGATCAGACCTATCGGAGACCGTGTGCGGAAACCCGTCCATGACTCCGCGTAAATCGTCATCATCGATCATAGACTCGCCCAGAGAGTTGCAATTCTGGATATTCCAGCTCAGTGGGTGGGGGCTGTGGGTATTGATGTTGGTATTGCGTGATATGACGTTTGTGCCGTCCGAGTACATGCTCGAACGGGTCAGTGTTTTTGCTGTCGATGCAGTGATCGGTATAGGGCTGACCACTGCGCTACGCTACTTGTATAGAGCCGTCTGGGAGCTTCAGGTCTTGATCCGGCTGGTCGCAGTTGTGCTGGGCTGCTGGATTGCATCGCAAGCATGGCGACCTATCAAAATTCTGATTACAGATTCTGATTTCGGCGCCAGTGTAGACATTACTGGCTACGGCTGGGCAAGTTTCAGCAATATGCTGCCAATCTCCATGTCAATACTGATGTTATGGAGCGTGCTGTACTTCTGTATCAAGTACTATCAGCTATTCCAAAGCGAAAAAGAGAAAAGTCTTCGGTCCGAGGCGCTCGCGCACGAAGCACAGTTGCGAATGTTGCGGTATCAGCTCAATCCGCATTTCCTCTTTAATACCTTGAATGCAATTTCCACTCTGATTCTGGTGCAATCTACCGATCAGGCCAATACCATGGTTACACGGCTCAGTAAATTCTTGCGATACTCGCTCGAGCATGATCCTCTGGACAAAGTTGACCTTGCACACGAACTTGCTACATTGCGTTTATATCTCGAAATAGAAAAGGTACGTTTTGAAGAACGCCTTCGGCTGGAGTTTGACGTCAGCACCGAGGCTGAAAAAGGCTTGTTGCCCAGTATGTTACTGCAACCTCTTGTTGAGAATTGTATAAAACATGCTGTTGCTCGCAGTGAACAAGGCGGTACTATCTGGATATCTGCCAATGTCACTGCTAAAGCTCAATTACAAATAACTGTTGCCGACGATGGTCCTGGCGCGGTCAATGATCCTGAATCAACCGGCGTCGGTTTAAAAAATATTCGTGATCGATTGCGTGAAATTTACGGTTCCAACCATGAACTGGTGTTTGCGTCCCGCGAACCCAGAGGTTTTGAGGTAAAGGTAGTGATCCCTTATGAAACCCGATAATTCAGAGCAGATTATGCGTGTATTGGTGGTGGATGACGAAGCACTTGCTCGTAAAGGTCTTATGCTGCGTCTAAAGGAACTCGGAAAAACCGAGGTTTTACGTGAATGCCAAAATGGCAGAGAAGCTCTCGAGGCTATTGCTGAGTTGACGCCAGACCTCGTGTTTTTGGACATACAAATGCCCGGGATGAGTGGTTTTGATGTCGTTGAGCGCTTGCAACAAGACAACATGCCTATGGTCATTTTTGTGACTGCCTACGATGCATATGCAGTAAACGCATTCGAAATTCATGCGGTTGATTATTTGCTTAAGCCAATAGAGTTGGACAGGTTGGCGTCAGCGCTGACCAAGGCTCAAGCGCAGCTGGCTAACAAGCAAGCGTGGAATGATAAAAAACGACTACTGGATATTGTGATCGGTCTGACAGGGAAGTCTGAACAAGCAGTGCTGGAGTTGATCAGTTCCGGCGAAAGTCCGGCTAAGTATGGTGAGAAGCTGGCCATCAAGGACGGGGCATCAACAACCTTTGTGCCAGTGCGTGATATTGACTGGATTGACGCTGCCGGCGATTACATGTGTGTGCATGTCAAGGGAGCCACGTTAATCATGCGTACCACAATGAAGGAGTTGGAGGATCAACTTGATCCAAAGGTTTTTCAACGTGTACACCGCTCGACCATTGTTAACCTCGACAGAGTCGAAAAGGTGTCTTCTCATATCAATGGAGAATTCCATTTGACCTTGAGTTGTGGGACTTCCCTGAAGATGAGTCGGTCTTACAAAGACAAAGTTAAGCACTTTTTTTAAATGGTGCGTTGCGGGGGCGGAGG
>JAUSPW010000020.1 GCA_030652635.1 Pseudohongiella sp.
TGAGACAGAGTGTTGTAAATGCCGGGACAAAGTCGCAACCCGCCAGTGCCAGCACCTGCGATGCCAAACTCGTCATACAAACGATTGGATAACGTACCGCCCTGCCCGGCAGCAGTCTGAACCACCACCACACCAAAACTCAGCGCAGGGTCCATAGGTGTGACCAGCGGCAAACCCAAGGCATGCACACCATTTTTTAAATGTTGCGCCAATTGAACAATACGTTGTTCAACGCGCTCAGCTCCGATACTGTCATGCATGCGCGCAGAGACACTGAGTGCCGCCAGCGCCGCATCATCACGTTGTCCCAGCGATTCAAATTTGCGAGCGCCGGTCAGGCGCGTCTCGGCACCGTTACCCCAACCCGAGGCCACGACGCCCGGCCAGATGCGGGCATGGTTGTCCGCGCGGACGTACAACAGGCCAACTTCCTTCGGCCCCATGTACCACTTGTGCGCGCTGGCGGTAAATGAATCCATACCCAATGCTTTCAAATCCAGTGCCATCGCGCCCCAGGTCTGCGCGCCATCCACATGCACATAAATACCACGGGCTTTGGCAGTCTGTACCAGTTCAGCAATGGGCAATTTGATACCACTGACATTGGAAACATGCGTCACGGCCAGCACTCGGGTGCGCCCAGTAAACTGCGACACAAAGGCCTGCAACAATTGCTCCGGACTCTGCAGATTGGCGGGTGTGGCAACCTTGATGACATTAAATCCGTAACGCGCCGCGCGCACCTGCCAGGCCACATGATTGGTGGGATGGTTTTCATCCCAGATAATCACCTCATCACCCGCTGACAAATCCAGTCCATTGTTGATGATGTTGTTGGCCTCACTGGTATTGCGTACCAACGCAATCTCATCGGCACTGACATTCAGTTGCGCGGCGACCAGTGCGCGGGTGTTCTCCAACAGATCGGAAAACTTGCTGCGATTGTTAAAGGAGCAATCCTGATCAATATCCGCGGTCAGAAAAGCCACCTGCTCGGCGACGGCCCTGAACGACGGACACAAATTGGCCGCATTCATCGGCACGGTGGTGTCGGGGAAGGAAAACTGCTCGCGCACCATCTGCCAGTAGTCTTCTCCCGAGATGGGCTGATTGAATTGAGCTGACACGGACTGCTGAGCAATCGCCAATCGCGACGATAATGCCGCGGCGCCCAGCATCAGTGCGCTGCTGCCCTTGAGGGTGCGGCTCAGAAATTGACGGCGGCTTTGATCGGGGGTGCTCAGCAATTTGCTCATTGTGCCTGCGCCTCTGCAACCAGGCGACCGCCCACCCAGGTTTTGGACACACCTGTTTTCCATATTTCCGTGGGCTCCACGGCAAAAATATCCTGATCAACCAGAATAAAATCGGCTTTTTTACCGGGCTCCAGCGTGCCCAGTTCGTTTTCCTGATGCGCCGCGAAGGCTGCATCGAGTGTAAAACTCAACAGCGCTTCCTCATGCGTCATGCGCTCCTCGGGAAACCAGCCGCCCGGGGGCTCATTGTTCTGATCCTGACGGGTAATTGAGGCGTGCAAACCAAAAAACGGGTTGGCCGGCTCAACCGGGAAGTCAGAGCCGTTGGCAATGATCACACCGGTATCCAGCAGTTTGCGCCAGGCATAGGCCCCCAGAATACGCACTTCGCCAATACGATCCTGTGCCATGTTTTTATCACTGGTGGCATGCATACCTTGCATGGACGGAATCACGCCCAGTTCGCTGAAGCGCAGAATGTCCTCATACCGCAGAATCTGGGCGTGCTCGATACGATGGCGCTGTTCACGGGTGTTGGTGTTTTGAATCAAGGCTTCAAAGTTATCCATAACAATCATGTTGGCGCCATCACCAATGGCATGCACGTTGACCTGAAAACCCGCGAGCATGGATTGATTCATCAACTGTGTCAGCCGCTCCGGCGTAATCTGCAACAGCCCGCGATGTCCGGGCATGTCGCTGTAATCATCGTTAAGGTACGCGCCGCGACTGCCCAGAGCTCCGTCAGCAGAGATTTTTACGCTGCGCACAGAAAACGTGCCGTCATCACTGAGGAAGTGACCTTCAGCAAGTCTGTCTGCCAATTGTGGATCCTGCCCGGCTAACATCGCGTACACACGAATTGGCAACGGCCCTTCTGCCAACAATTCTTTATAGGCCTGCAAAGTGGTGCTGTTGATACTGGCGTCATGCACACTGGTCAAGCCTTCTGCCGCCAAGGCATCCATGGCACGACGCAGCGCAAGTTTCTGGTCCTCAAGACTGGGCTGTGGAATATGTTGCGTAATAAAACGCATGGCATTATTCACAAAGGTACCCGTTGGGCGACCTTCAGAATCACGCATGATCATACCGCCGTCCGGGTCTGCCGTCGTTGAATCGACACCCGCCAGCTCAATCGCGGCGCGGTTTGCCCAACCTGCGTGTCCATCGATACGGCTGAACCACATGGGCACATCCGAGTTGGCGGCTTCCAACGCAGCGGCTGAAGGAAACTCATTGCTGTCCCACAACACCTGATTCCAACCACGGCCCTGAATCCACTGTAACCCCGGGTTGGCCTGCTGAAACTCAATCACACGCTGCACAGCCTCGGCCTCTGACTGCGTACCCGTCATATCCACTCTCAGCAGGCTGAGACCGTAGTTAAGAATGTGTCCATGTGCGTCAATCAGCCCCGGCAACAAGGCTTTACCCTCGCCATCAATCACTGTCAGGCTATCATCCGCAGGCAGGGTATCTGTCGCGGAAAAAACTCGGTCAATGGTATCACCGGTAAACTGCAGCGCAGAAAACTGCACCAGTTCGCGATTGCTGTTCATGGTGTAGCCATTGACGTTGGTCAACAAGGTTGAGGTCTGTGCCAACAGCAGTTGACTGAACAGGGTGGACGCTGCCAATGCAGCGCCAAGCAGGAAAGTTTTCTGAACTCGCATGATGTGGTTCCGTCTTAGTGTTTTTGTACAAGACACAGTTTACCCAGATCACCAATTGTCGTATACGGTCAATACCGGGGTTATACTCGGGAAAAATAACAATCCAAGGGCAACACCCATGTCACACACAACGTTTATTCGCCGCACACTGATGAATGCATTGATGACCGGCCTGCTAGCCAGCGCCGCCAGTCATACCCTCGCAACCGAACTGACACTGGTCAGGTTCGGCCCGGTTGGACAGGAAAAACCCGGGCTGATCGATGATCAGCAGCAGATCCGCGATTTATCCGCCCACATCAGCGACATCACACCGGATCAGTTATCCGACGACAGCCTGGCGCGACTGGCACAAATTCCGCTGAACTCGCTGCCGGTAGTGACCGGCAATCCCCGTTTGGCAGAACCGGTCACCGGCGTGCAGAAAATCATCGCCATTGGTTTTAACTACGTGGATCACGCCGCAGAAATGGCCGTTGAACTGCCCACTGAACCCTTGGTGTTTATGAAATCCGTGACCGCGATTTCCGGCCCGTTTGAACCGGTACTGCAACCACGAGGCGTCACCAAACTGGATTATGAAGCGGAACTGGTGGTGGTTATTGGCAAAAAGGCTCAGTATGTCAGCGAAGCCGATGCGCTGGAGTATGTAGCGGGATACAGCACCGGCAATGATGTCTCCGAGCGCGCCTTTCAGCGTGACCGCGGCGGCCAGTTTGTCAAAGGCAAAAGCGCAGATACCTTTGCACCGTTTGGCCCGTGGCTGGTGACACGCGACAGCATTGATGATGTGCAGAATCTGGCAGTGTGGTCTGAAGTCAACGGTGAGAAGCGCCAGCAGGGTAATACCAATCAGATGGTGTTTGGTGTCGCTCATATTGTCAGTTACCTCAGCCAGTTCATGACACTGATGCCCGGTGACCTGATTTATACCGGCACACCGCAAGGCGTGGGTGATGCGATGTCACCGCCGCAATATCTGCAACCGGGCGATGTCGTGCGCATCGGCGTACAGGGATTGGGCGACATGCAACAGACAATCGAAGCGCCTCGCTGATACACAAAAAACAGTAGAACTAAAGACAGGTGAGGCAGGTGTCACATGGAGCAACCCGAGCATGCAGCGCAGGACGAGGCGATTCCTGGAATTAGCCCGCTAGTGTTGGCACTGTTGTATGCCGTGTTTGCCGGCGCCTGGATTCTGCTGTCGGGCTACCTCGTTGAATACTCTGTCGACAATCACGAACTGCATGCACAAATAGAAGTCGCCAAAGGCATGGGCTTTGTGCTGGTCACCAGCCTGCTGTTGTATCGGGTGCTGCACAACCAACAACCACTGCAGTTAGCGGATGCCTCCAGATCAGCGATTCGCAGTCAGGGACGCAGCCTGTTGCTCGCGGGCGGCATGCTGTTGTTGGTACCACTGATTGGTATTGCCATCCTGCGTGTATATGGCCCCGCCCAGGAACGTGACGTTGCTGACAACCTGCTGGCCATCGCGCGACTGCAAGCGGATCAAGTGGAACTGTGGCATCAGCAACGACTGACAGACGCGGCAGCCATTGCCGGCAACCAATTTTTCCGGCGCGCGATTTACAACAGCTTGCAAGGCGACACCAAAGCGATTGCTGAAGTTGAAACCACGTTACAAACCATTGTGGACGCTAACGGGTATAGCGCCATTGTGGTGGCCAACACTCAGCAACAGCCACTACACATTGCAGGTCCTGAGATTGTTATTGGGCCGGCAATCCAGCAATTATTGACAAATGCCGTCGACTCGGACATTCGCCATACCAGCTTGTACTTAAACGAGCGTAATGAGCCGGTGATGGACTATCTGGTCAGCATCGATCTTGTTACAGCAGGTGACACAGCAACTGATACGCAGAATTCTCCGGCATATGTTGTCATGCGAACCGATCCCCGTCTGATGTTGTTTCCACTGATCGAAGAATGGCCCGGCCGCAGTGACTCGGCGGAAACCCTGTTGGTGCAACAGGTTCAGGACGATCTGAATTACCTGAGCCCTTTACGCTTTCCGGGCGACTTGCCCTCAGCCACCTTGCCCGTCAGCCAGCCCGACCTGATTGCTGCGGAAGCGGCGTTGACACGCAGCACTGGCTGGAAACGCGGTGTTGACTACCGCAATGTCGAGGTACTCGGTGCGTATGCACCCGTCGAGGGTACCGATTGGGTCATTGTCAGCAAAATCGACAGAGCGGAAGCCTTGG
>JAUSPW010000025.1 GCA_030652635.1 Pseudohongiella sp.
TGCCATTTTGCTGGTGGACTACATCAACATGATGCGCCGCGAGGAAGGCATGGATCTGGTGCCCGCCGTCATCAAAGCCGGCAAGCTACGCATGCGTCCCATCCTGATGACCACTCTGACTACAGTGCTGGGCCTGATGCCCATGGCCTTGGGTATTGGTGCCGGCGCCGAAATGCAGGCATCGTTGGGTCGCGTGGTGATTGGTGGTTTGCTGGCCTCGACACTGATTACACTGGTCTTTATTCCCGTGGTGTATGTCGGCGCCTATACCTTGCGCGGCTGGATCACCGATCGCATGGCAGGGCGCCGTTCAGTCAAGCTTGCGCATCGTCATTAACTGTGTTTGATGGCGATGTTTGGTGTCCATAAATCATCAATCCCAGTCCGCCCAGTATGCATACCGCTGAGAGTAAGACTATACCGGTCTGATCAGAATTTCTGACGCCCAGCAGAAACGAAAGAAAAATTATGCACGAAAGTACCAGATCGTTCTTGGTATTGTTTTTCATTCGATTCACTCCGTCTATACGGCCATCAGCAACTCCGAGTGCGCCACCACCAACCAGGGATATTTCAGCGTCAGTCAGTGTCTTCGAAAATCCGCTTTGATTAGTAGCTTCTAATAGCGCACTTGAATTTTTAACCATAAGTTCCTCCATGATATTCTCCGTTTCACAATTTTGGATGATCCGTATAAAGGTTCTAAACTAAAAATTAGTAGTTTGCTCAAATAATTTTAGTCAACACAATATTGTTGGTTGGTAACTAGATATTTTCTTAAGTTTCAAGAGCATATGGTTGGAATCTATCCGCGCCAATCGCGTTAAAGCAAATGGATGCAGAGTTTGTCGAGTTCTTTGCTGATCTTTACCAAGGCACACTGGGCCCTGATTACGTCTATCAGACTGCATTGAAAAATATGTTGGGGAGCTGGCAGAGGTACGGGCCATGATTATCTACATTGGAATTGGTCTGATCAGATACGTCGATATGGACGCAGAACCGCACGTTGGCCCGAAGATTTCTGAAAACCAATGCGCTTCAGGCAGTTAGCAGGATATACGACTCTATCCGAGGCGATTGAATATTGTCATGGTTTTACCGACCAAGAGAGGATCCGTCCAAGTGGTTCATCACTCAATTGAATGGCTCAGCGCTGGTTAATCTATCAGTGCATAAAAAGACAATAAATGACCTTTTATTGTTGAGAAAGGGGTTTAATAGGCCTAATATGTCCTCTCAATAAACATGCCAATATCAACTTGGTTCATTCAGTGTGAGCTGGTATATAAATGGCTATAATTGGCCTCTTATATCGATTAAATTCAATTAAAAGGCTCTTTATGGCCTCAAAAATAGATTTTAAAGTGGCTCCACCCGATACCGTGCTACAAGAAATCGGTGTGCGGGTTGCCTCAGCTCGCCTGCAGCAAAACATCACGCAGGCAGAACTGGCGGAAAAATCCGGGATTGCCGTTCGAACCCTGCGTCGCCTTGAGGCCGGACGAGGTGGCTCAATTGATACCTTGATTCGTTTACTGCAAGCGCTGGGACAGGCGGATTTGCTGGATGTCATGCTGCCACAGGCCGGCATCAGCCCAATGGAGGCCATCAGGACCTCAGGTCGCAACCCTGCGCCACGCAGCCGGGCCAGAAAAAAAGCCGCCAAAACCACTTCGTCATGGTCCTGGGATAAGCAGGAGACGCCCTGATGAGCGCCGAAGTGAGGCTCTGGGGCAGAACCATCGGTGCGGTCATCTGGGATGTTGAACGTGAAATTGGCGTTTTTGAGTACGATGCCTCCTTCATGCGCTCGGGCATTGAGGTCAGCCCGATGACCATGCCGCTGCGGCAGGCTATTTATCAGTTCCCGCAGTTGCGCGGCAGTTTCTCCAACTTGCCGGGGCTGCTTGCCGACAGTCTGCCGGATAAGTTTGGTAACCGGCTGATCGATGCCTGGCTGGCCAGCCAGGGCCGAAAACCAGACAGCATGAATCCGGTGGAGCGGCTGTGTTATATCGGCCGTCGCGGTATGGGAGCACTGGAATTTGAGCCGACAACAGGCCCGCAAGATGATGCGGACTCCGGGGTGGATGTCGGCGCTCTGACCGAGCTTGCGAATCAGGTGCTTACGCAACGAGCGGCACTGGCCGGTGCACTTGGTGGCGGGGTGCAGGACCAGGAGTCACTGCAACATATCCTGCGCGTCGGGACATCGGCGGGTGGCGCCCGTGCCAAGGCCTTGCTGTTGTGGAATCCCCGCACGGGCGAATTTCGCTCCGGCCAGCTGAGTGGCCCGGCAGGCTTTGAGCACTGGCTGTTGAAATTTGATGGAGTCAGTAACAACAGGGACCGGGAGCTGGCTGATCCGCTGGGTTTCGGGCGACTTGAATATGCTTATCATTTGATGGCCAAAAATGCTGGCATCGACATGACCACGTGCCGGCTGTTCGAAGAAGGTGGCAGGGCGCACTTTATGACTCGACGCTTTGATCGCACCGACACAGGCAAAAAGCTCCACATGCTATCGCTGGGCGCGCTGTGCCATTATGACTACAACGACCCTGGCAGCTACAGCTACGAGCAGGCCATGCAGGCTATCCGGCAAATTTGCGAGAATCCCATCAAGGATGCGGAGCAACAACTCTTAAGGGCCACACTTAACGTGATCGCCAGAAATCAGGATGATCATGTCAAAAACATTGCATTCCTGATGAATCCACAAGGGGAGTGGCGTCTGTCCCCTGCATTTGATGTGGCTTACTCCTACAATCCCGATGGAGAATTTACCGCGCAGCACCAGATGAGCATTAACGGCAAGCGCGATGATTTTCAGCTTGAGGATTTACTGGCGCTGGCCAGTGCAGGCGCAATCAAACCTCGCCGGGCCAGAACCTTGATCGATCAGGTATGTCTCAGTGTTGCGCGCTGGCCCGAGTATGTGGATGCTGCCAGAGTCGACATGCACATGGCCGATAGCGTGCGGACCGTGCACCGATTATCACTTATCCAGTCAACTAAGCTTGCACATCGTCATCCACAATCGTAGAAATGGTGTCCTGATCATGGATATGTTTCAGCGCACCGGTATAAATGTTGTAGTGCCATCCGTTGAGTTTTAATGTGCCGGCTTCAACGCGGCTGGCAATCCACGGATAGGTCATCAGGTTGCGCAGTGAAAATCCTACCGCCGCCTGTTCACAGCGGTTGAAGGTCTTGATGTCATCCAGTTTGTCGGGATCAGCCAGTTGGGCAACGGGCGCTACAATGGACATCCAGCGTGCGATAAAAGAGTCGGGTTGCAGTTTGTCCTGCTCGGTCACCAATGAACGAATGCCGCCACATCGGGAGTGACCCAGTACCAGAATTTCAGGCACTTCGAGTACGGTGATGGCAAATTCCAGCGCGGCGCTGGTGCCGTGATAGGAGCCGCCGGTTTCGTAAGGTGGCACCAGATTGGCGACGTTGCGGATGACAAACAGCTCGCCGGGTTCGGTGTCAAAAATCAGTGAAGGTTCCAGCCTGGCATCGCAGCAGGTGATCAACACGTAAGAAGGTTTTTGGTTGCGTGCCATCTCACGAATTTTGTCGCGATTCTCGGCAAAATAACCCGCTTTGAAACGCTTGTAACCGTCCAATAATTTATCGCTCATCCTGATTACTGTCCTGCACGTGCTGTTGTGATTGTTATGAGTATCAAAAACGGCTCATCGACTCCCGCGGGAATCAAACATTTGATGCCAATGCTTTCCAGGCTTCAGTAACCGAATGAGGCCATTGTAGCGGAGTACGCCGGCAGTTTCAGCATGGAAAAGCCGCTAAATCGCGGTCGCCTGCGACGATGTGTCACACCTTGAGAGCTGTAATCAAAAATCTGATCAGGTAAACTGGTCACCGAACAATTAACTGTCTGGAGTTACAAATATGCGACTGATGTCCTGGTTTAAATCTCTGATGCTGACGATCGGCGTTTTTGCTGCACTGTCGGTACTCTCTGGTCCGGTGCTGGCGCACAGTGTATTGAGTTCTTCATTGCCCGGCGATAAAGCCGTGGTCAGCGCACCGGACAAGCTGGAGCTGACGTTTAATGAGGCAGTACGTGTGCTGCGTTTGACCTTGGTGCATGGTGCCAGCCACCAGATTGAGTTTGGGTTTGCACCCTCGACCGAAGCGACAAAGACGCTGAGTTATGATCTGCCAGCCATGATGATGATGGGTGAGCACACAGTGAATTGGACGGTGATCGGGGCTGATGGCCACACGGTCAACGGCAATTTCAAGTTCACTGTGAGTGCCGATGGGGCTCCCGCTCATCAAATGCAGCATGGCACTGCACCGCAAGCTGATCACCATCATTGATCAGGTTGCGTGACGCGGCCAAGCAATGAACGTCTGGGAACTGGCCAGCATACTCAGTAAATTCCTCATTTATGCGGGGTTGCTATCGGCCATTGGCGGCGGCTTGTTGGTGATGAGTTGTCGTCAACAACCTGCACTGGTCACGTTGATTGCACGTCATTACCTGATGCCAGCCTTGCTGACAGGCCTGTTGGCAACCTGCGTCTTTTTTCTGGTGCAAATTGGCTCCGTTAATCAACGCGGGCTGTCTGGCATGTTTGATCCCCTGATTGGCAGTATTCTGGTGGAGACCGAAATCGGCAGTGCCCTGCGCTGGCGGCTAGGCGGGTTTATGCTGGCATTGATCTGTCTGGTGGCGGTTAACTGGCCGGGTTATCCGTTGCGACATAATGGCGTGCAACGCGTCTGTGTCGCGCTGGCGGTGCTGGCTGCGGCGTGTTTGATGGTGTCAGTCGCTGTGCAAGGGCACAGCAGTGCCGTCAGTTGGCTGGCACAAACGCTGGTGGGTCTGCATGTACTGGCGATTGGCGCCTGGGCAGGAGCCCTGGTGCCGTTATCACTGATGCTGCGCCACAGCCGGGCTTTGCAGGTTGAACCGCTGTATGTCGCAGATCAGTTGCGGCAATTTGGTACCTATGCTGCCGGGATGCTGCTGGTGATGGTGGCCAGTGGACTGAGCCTGTTCTGGTTGCTGACGGGTGGTTTTGCGACCTTGTTCAGCACCCTGTACGGACAGTTGTTTCTGGTCAAAGTGCTGACGGTCGCCGCTATGATGGCACTGGGCGCGTTACATAAGTTCCGTTGGGTGCCGCGTGTTCGCCATGCTGCTGAGCATTCGCCCGATGATGAGACCGCGCTAAAGGGTTTGGGAAGGGGCATCCGTGTGGAAACCGTGTTAGCCGTGGTGGTGTTATTGATCACCGCCAGCATGACAACAATCACCGGGCCAAGCGCCGGCTGAAATATTTTTTTGTCATCTAACTGTCACCAAATTGTAATAATCCGGCGCTTCGAATAGACTGCGCCCGTCATGAATTATTTCGAAATCACATATACCGCACTTGGCGGCCTGGCCCTGTTTTTCCTCGGACTCAAATATTTGTCTGAAGCCTTACAGTCCAGCGGCAAAGAGGCCATTCGCGGAATTCTTGCGTCCCTGACCCGCAACCGAGTGCTTGCGGTGCTCGCAGGTGTCGGTATTACCATCTTTGTGCAGTCCAGCAGCATCACCACGGTCATGACGGTGAGCATTGTTAACGCCGGGCTGATGGAGTTGCGTCAGGCCATTGGTGTCATTCTGGGTGCCAATATCGGCACCACTATTACCGGCTGGGTTATCTCTATCAAGGTTGGCAAATACGGGCTGTTGCTGATTGGATTGGGCATGTACCCCATGCTGGCAGGGCAGCGCGCCTGGGTGAATGGCTTGGGCAAAAGTCTGGTGGCACTGGGTTTGGTGTTTACCGGCCTAGAGTTCATGAGCGGCGCGTTTACGCCGCTGCGAACTGATGAAAATTTTATTTCCTACCTGCATTATTTCAGTGCAGATTCTCTGCCCAGTATTCTCGCCTGCATCCTGATAGCGTGTTTGCTGACCATGATTGTGCAGAGCAGTTCTGCGATGTTAGGTATCACCATGACCCTGGCGACCACCGGAGTCATCGATTTTGACACTGCGGTGGCGTTGATTATTGGTGAGAATATCGGCACCACTATCACGGCTCAGTTGGCGTCTATCGGCGCCAATACGTCTGCCATCAGAACGGCACGCGCCCATGCCATTTTTAATATTCTGGGCGCCATCATATTTACGGCGTTGTTCCCTTGGTATGTACAGTTTGTTGACCTGATTGTGGGCGGCGCGGCGGATTTGCAGTCCGAAGACGGTTCACGACCGAATATTGCTTTCCACATTGCCGTGGCACACACCATGTTTAACGTGCTGAACGTACTGATCTGGATCCCATTGATTGGTTTCCTCACCAATCTGGTGATTTGGCTGGTGCCGCAGAAAGAAGAAAAGGAAATTCACAAACTCAAGTATCTGGGCTCCCGCACCATCATGGCCCCTGAAGTGTCTCTGCAGCAGGCTGAGATGGAAATGGATAACATGGTGGTGATTGCGCGTGAGATGTTTGATGTCACGCGGGAGTACATTGTCGCGCCTGCTCACAACAAAAAATTATTTGATCGTATCAATCATCTTGAAGACATCACCGACAACATTGAAGAGGAAATGATCAACTTCATCACAGTGTTGTTGACGGGACCGGTGACTCAGGAACAGTCCACACGGTCTTACGGGTTAATGCGTATGGCCGATGAACTGGAAAGTATTGCAGATGCTCTGCAATCCCTGAGCATCTACCGAAGTCGTTTATATAAACGCAACGAGGATATCTCCCCGGCAGCCTGGCAGGACACCCTGGAGTTTTTTGATGAGGTAACCGGGTACTTTGATCGCATCACCGCGGCACGTAAACGTAACGCCGATGTGACTGAAGTCAAAATGCTGATCAAGGAAGGACGGCAGGTGCGCAAGAGCGCCAAGGAAAAACGTCAGCGTCATCTTGATCGTTTACGTGCTGGCGATTGTCAGGCGATGACCGCACAAACTTTCAGCGATATGTTCATGTCCTTGCAACACATCAAAAATCATACCGTCAATTATGTAGAAGCCTACGCGGGTATCTGATCAGATTTTTTTCACCAGCATAAAGCTGGCCAATGAAATTAGTGACGCCACCAGCATCAGCAGTAACATCGGATACACCGTGCCGTTAAACAGCAGTGCTACCAATTGTGCTGCCAGTGCCGACAAGGCCATCTGCAAAAAGCCGGTCAATCCCGAAGCGCTGCCCGCCATATGCGGGAACTCATTAATCGCGCCGGCCTGTGCGTTTGGCAAGGAGATGCCATTGCCCAGTGTGGTCAAGGCGATGGGTACAAACAAGGCCAGTGGGTGGACCAGTCCTGCCAAATGCAAAACAAGCGCAATCACAATGCCCGCAATACTGAGTTTGGAACCCATGGCAATCATGCGATGGATACCCATGCGTTTTGACAGACTGCGCGCCAGATAACTGCCTGCCATAAACGCCGCCGGTACCATCACAAAATAGTAACCATACTCATTGGGCGGGCGTTTTAACACGGTGACCATAATTTCAGGCGCGGCTGAAATAAAGGTAAAAAATACCACCGAGATAAACGCCACATTAAAGGCGTAGGCGGCAAACACGCGCGAACGGAACAGGCTGACAAAGCCCTTTAACATGCTGATGATCCCGGTGAAGGCCAGCGGGCCAGACAGTGTTTCTGGCAAAAATTTGTACATGGCTATCAACATGATGATAGCGATGACGGCGACCAGATAAAAAATGGAATGCCAGTCATATCGCACCATCAGCTCGCCACCCACCAAAGGGGAGATCATTGGCATCACGACCATGACCATGACCAGGGTTGCGATGATGCCCGCGGCATCCGCCGCATCGTACACATCGCGCACAATGGCGCGCGCCAACACCAGACCAACGGCGCCACCCGCTGCTTGCACAATACGCCCGGCAATCAGCCATTCAATGGAGCCGGCCAGCATGCACAGGCACGATCCCAGTACGGTAATACTGATGCCCGCCAGCATCACAGGTCGTCTGCCAAAGCGGTCCGATAAAGGCCCGTAGATCAACGTTGCCAGTGCAATGGAAAACATGGACAGACTCAAGGTCAGTTGCGCGGTACCGGTGCTGATATCAAAACTCTCACGCACGATAGGTATGGCGGGCAGCATGATTTGCATGGCAACCGGGCCAAGAGCGGACGCTGCCGCCAGCAAAAGAATCATGCCGCGGCTGAGTGAGCGAGGGATTGTGTACATGGTGTATGGTTCAGGATGAATAGTTCAGGATGAATAGTTCAGGATCAATGGCTCAGATACTTTCTGGCAGAACAGCGGATATCAACGCTGCATCAGCGTGTTCTGATCCGCGGCGGAATTGTTGATCTGGTTGCTGAAAATAACACTATTACCCAACAACGCCAGCCGTTGCGTTCGGCTTATATCATAGGACAAGCTGAAAGTCCCTTCATGAAATTGTTGCACCAGACGCTGCGCATCACTCATCTCAGCGGTCGCTAAATCCGGTGCTTCCTCGCTGGCGGCTGCTGCGGCCAATTGAATACAGGACAAGGCGTCACCCGTGTTATCGCGCAGGCACAAAGTTTGTGAGTCATCCGCCAGCAGTTCCAGCGGCAGGCCTTGTGTATGCGACATCAAGCGCGGCGATCTGCGCAGGTATGTGTGTAGTTCATCAGCAAACGCTGATGGCCCGGCACTCGCTATAAACGAGACTGGAATCGCACTGCCTGTTCTGCGGAAAATACCCGGATCGTGGCGGATAGCATAGGCGTAGTGCGCAACGGCTGTTTCATAGTCGCCGGTTTGCCAAAGACTTTCAGCCAGCCTTAGCGAGGCACGCGCTCTTAATAACACTTCTTGGGCGGGCAGAAGACGCAGGGCTTGTTCAGCCGCATCGCGCACCAGAGTCGCTTGCCCCCGAACAGCCAGAATTTCAGTCTGATACGAAAAAAAGTATCCGTCATTCAAGGCAAACACGCCTTGTGCGGCAGCTGAATTGAGCAGGTTTTGCATCACCCCGGCGCCCATCAATTGAATCAGTTCCGTTTCAATCCATTCGGGAATATGCACATCCAGCGGCGCATAGGGTCGCATGCGGTTTTTTAAGGTTTCCTCATCGGCAAACAGCGACGCCGCCAGTTTGCCCGCGCGCCAGGCCTGAAAACGTGCCGCTTGTGCTTCGATGTGTAACCGCCAAGTGCTCCACCACGATTGAATGGCCGCTTGTTCGCGCAAACGTTCATAACGCTGTTGATGCGCCATGCTGTTGACCAAGGCTGCCACAGAGTCTTTTTGCGCTTCATCGGCGGTGTATGAGCCGGTGCGGTCAGGTTGATTCAGTGCGGCCTGCGTCAGGCGTGCGGCATCGTCCGGGTAACCCGCCAGCAGCAGGAAAATGGCACTGACCAGAAAGTGATCGCCGCGATTCATGACGCCGACCAGCGGGCTCTGTGCATCGCGCCACACCAGCATGCGATCCAGCGCATCACGGGCACTGTCGTAACGTGCCTGATTCATGTACAGATAAAGTTTATACACCCAGGGGTTGCCCACACTGTCTGGATCGATCTGGCGCGAGGCCCGGTTCAGATAATCTTCGGCTTCCTCAAAACGCAGCAGATTCAGTGACACTTCTGAGGCGTTGAGCAGGTGGACGGTATCGAGATCAGCATCGGCATCGGCCAAGGCGATGCTCTCGTCTTCACTCATAGCATTTTCGCAGGCCTGCAAAGATTCATTGGGACGTAAATCTGCCAGCTCCACCGCACACAGGGTATTCCACGCGCGGCTGCGATCGCGAGCATTGTCGCTGGTGGCGAGGACTTTGTCTGCGCTGGCACGGGCATCGTCATAACGCTTGAGTTTGATCAGCGGCCAGCCCCGGAACGACTCGATGTCTTGTCCGTAAATGTCGCCTATCATTTCGAGATAGCGCAGCGACTCGAGTTGATTGCCAATCAACTGGTGGGCGTAAGACAACTGACTGAGGGTCAGGTAGTGCCACTCCAGGTTGCCGGATTCAATGGCTCTACCTAGGGTGGTGTAGTTCATCAGCGATTCGGCGACGTTTAAATGGTACAGCGCGCGGGGCAGATTACCTTCTACACGAAACAGCACTTCGGACAGGGCAAATTGCGCGGCTGGCGAATCGGGTTGTGCACTGACCCATTGCTGCGCCAGTTCTCGCGCGCGCACATTCTGCCCCAACGCCAGTGCGTCACATACGCCCAAGGCATTGTTATCGGTAATGCCGTTCATGCCAAAACACAATATCTGACTGGAAGGCATCTCGATACTGTCCAGCTCCTGAGCAATTGTGCCGCATGTCACAGACAGCAGACAACAGGCCGCAAGTGCCGTCACCATTCTCACGTTAAGCAAACCACGTTTGATCAAAATGTCACCGTCAGATCGTGTGGCTCAGGGAGCAGGATGCAGTGTGCCGCGCGCCAGAATTTCCATCGGGCCTCGCATGCAATCACGCAGAATTTTTACAAAATCCGACGAGCCCGGCGCAAGTTCAACGCGGTGTGTCAGCACCGGTGGCAGCAAGGTTTCCAGATCATCGGCATTGACATAACTGCGACCCCGCATGGCTGCCAATACCTGTAGGGCTGGCATGATCAACACCAGACTGCGGGTTGAATTGCCTTGCAGAATGCGTTCATCGGCGCGCAATGCGCGAGAGATATCGACGAGTGCAGTTTTGATGGCATCAGAAATATACACGCCGGCATCAATGGCATGGCGCGCCTGCAGAATTTCGGTGCGCCCGACATGGATGCGGGCATTGTGTTTGTCACGACGTGATTGCCAGGTATTGAGCACTTCCAGCTCTGCGTCGCGTGCCACATGCACCATGGTTAGTTTAAACAGAAAGCGGTCGAGTTGTGGGGTGGGCAATGGATAGGTGCCCACCAGATCCAGCGGGTTTTGTGTAGCAATCACAAAAAATAAGGGGTCGAGCAGATAGGTTTGGTTATCAACAGTAACTTGCTTTTCACCCATGGCTTCCAACATGGCAGCCTGTACTTTGGGCGAGGTGCGGTTGATTTCGTCCGCCAGCACCACATGCGCGAATATTGGTCCGTGACGGAAATGGAAACGGTTGGTGCTGGCGTCAAACACCGCACTGCCGGTGACATCGGAGGGCAACAGGTCCGGGGTAAATTGAATACGGCGGAACGGGACAATGGGTACGTAGGCTCTGCCTGACGGGTCGCTGGGGTCATGAGCAGGCTGATCGTCGACAATGGCCTCGCCCAAGGCCTTGGCCAGCGTGGTTTTGCCTGAACCTGGGAAATCTTCCAACAACACGTGACCGTCTGACATCAGGGCGATGAGCGCGAGTTCAATGACATCGTCGCGTCCCAGTACCTGTGCTTTGACCGCCTGGGTCAGTCGCGTCATGACTTCGCGGGCGCTGTCGAGATCAGTGCTGTGTACAGTTTGAGCTTCCATGACTTGCATTCATGACTCCACGAACAGGTTCTTTATGGTCAATGTTAAGAAAAGCAGGGTGTTAATTTCATATGTATCAGCGACTCTGCAACCAGGGCAGTGGATGTGCTGTTGCCAGCGCGTTTTGCCACCAGCGCTGACGTGAATGCAGTTGTTTACGCAATGCAGCGACTTGTTCCTGCCACTGTTGTCGGTTTAAACCGAGCGCAGCGGATGAGGCGCTTGCAGCGCCGCCTGCCATCAACAACGAGGGATCAAATGCATAACCCGGCGCCGACGCCAGATGCCAATCACTCAAGGTCTGAAACGCTGGCAAGGGCTGGCTGATGCGTCGAGCAAATGCTTCACGGCTTTCACCGGTACGGCGCACCTTACCGTGAGCAGCCAGCGTGTCCAGCGCAGCGCGGTACGCCAATCGATAAAGTTCACGCTCATCGGCCCAGGCGATGCAGCTGCCACGGTAAATTTTGATGGCATAGGCCAGTAACAGCAGCGCAAAGGCCAGTGCTACCAACACGCGCAGCGTCAGTGCCCAATTGATGGCAGAGGCGCCGGCCTGATCCTGCAAAAAAGCCTGAAAAGCAGCGTCGTCGCGCAACATATCACCCAGCAGTTGCTGCAAGGAATCTTGCGGGTCAACGCTCATGTCCACCAGTGTTTGCCGGGGTGCCGGATCTACAATTACCCAGCCGAGATCTTCCAGATAAATTTCCGGCCAGGCATGGCCATTCACTGCCTGAATCAACAAGGCGGACCCGCCCGCACGATTGGCGGCAGGTACCGAATAACCCACACCGACGCGGGCAGGAATGCCTAGACTGCGATACAGGTAGGTGGCTGAGTAGGCGAAGTGCACACAATAACCTGTCAGATCACCAAACAAGAACGACGCAGCCGGATCTGCTGCATACGCATGTTCATTTTTGAGGCTGTAAATGCCGTTTTCATCCAACCAGGCCTTGATGGCCATCGCTTTGGCATAGGGGTCATCCGCGAATTCCGGTCGCAAGGTAGCGGTCAGCTGACGGGCAAACTCGCCATAGCGCGGGTCATCGGGCATCTCCAGATATTCAGCCCACTGCTGCAAGGTCCAGGTGCTGGAGCCGGCCTTGCGTCCAACCAGATCCGGGAACTCAAACTCCGGGACCATGGATTCCACCGTGAAAGTCTGGCGAAAACGCAGGCTGTTGGGATTGGGAGCTGGTTCAAAACGCACGGGGGCATCCAGTCCAAAGGGACTGCGATGCGGCGCCAGCAGGCCAATGGTGGTGGTCACACGTCGGCGCAACTGCTGGGCGGGGACTTCATTGGAGACATCAATCGGACTGGACGGAAACCGGTCCACCAGATCCTGGTCAAGATCAGGATTCTCCGCTGTCCACAACAAGGTGCCATTAAACTCGGAATACGCAGATTCCCTGAAATAGTAGGCGCCCCCGGCGGGTTCGTAGTCATCGCGGAACAACACAATGGCAACCGGTGCTTCACGGTCACTGGCGTTGTTTTCACCATCTCTGAACGGACTGTCATTATTTGCGTTGCTGCCGCTGCCCTCTGTGCCTGTCAGGCCAAGATCATTGGTCAATTGTGGTGTTGGCAGACCAAAAAACTGCACATAAAACAGCAGGGAAAAACACAGTATGCCCAGAATGCTGGCATGGTAAGGCAGGCGTCGGTGCTGGTTTTCCATCATCAACAAAATGGCCAATGCCAGCACGGCGGCAACTCCAATGGCCATCAGGATTGTGGTGGGATCCAGCCCACGGATCAGCGCAAAGTCGCCAATAAAATACGGCCGATCAATCATGCCGCGCTGGTGTGCCGCCAGGGTAATCACAAAGGCGCAGGCAACAAACAACAATTCTGGCAACGCGCCCCAGCTGTGGCGCCGGGCGGTATGACGCAAGGCGATAGCAAGGGTCGCGGCCAGCGTAAACCAGAACAGCGACTGGCCACTCTGGTACAACACTATGGCGCCCAACATATTGGCCAGCATGGCGCTTTGCACCAACAGGCTGGTCACGGTGCTGATCAACACCAATGCCAGCGCAAGCATCAGAAACAACGCGGGTGCGCGCAGTTGCAGCAGCGTGCCGGTGCGTTGTTGTTTATCTGCCCATAGGCACGCCAGCAGGCAACCGATGGCCGCGGCGGTTGAGCCGGTGACGGTGGTCAGCGGTGTGCTCAACACCCAGCAGGCCAGCGCCAGAATCAAGGCCCTGATCAGGCCTTGTATCAGTTTTGCGGACGTGACCGATGTGTTTGTAGATATCTGGCTGATAGTTTTACTCATGGCTTTGGACATTAAACCCTTTTCAAACGCTGGTCAAAAGACTGCCCGCTTTGCCTGTCAATCAACAGTACATAAGCGCCCCGACTACTGAACTGAGCCATCAAATTCTGCGCGGCCGCGCTGGCCACACCGATGTGTGTCTGTTGCGCTGCGTTTTCAAGCATCAACTTTTTGAGCGTTTTCCCGACTGAGGGCTGACTATCGTTTACCAGGCCATCGGCGGCCAGCACAATCGTAAAAGGCCCCGAATATCGCGCCAGGGTGTGTTGCAGCAGTGTGACCCATGGCCCGTTGGTGGCTGGCGCAAAAATGATGCAGGCACTGTGTGCCCCGACGTTACTCTGTTGACCCTGATTACGCAGGAATTCTTCCAGCCCATAAGGGTTTTGTTGGCCAGGTTTGCGAGAACCCGCAATCAGGGGCAGGGCGGACGAAGCCATATTCGCCACATGATCGCTGCCATCGGCACCAAAAATCCAGGGCGACCCCAAGGCGCCATGGCTGACAGCAAACCGGGCAACGCCCGCGGCTGCTTCATCTTCAGGCCCCGTGATCAGGTAGGCCAGTGTGCGCTCGGCGTAAAACACACTGCGTTCAGCCAACCGGACATTCAGGTGTCGGTTGCGTGCGTATACCCGCCAGAGAATATCGCGGGTCGAGTCGCCGGGCGCGTAGCGGCGAATATCCATACGATCACCTTCCGGCAGGCCGGCCGGATTGGGAATGCCGTCTTCAGCATCCATGGATCGCAGTACCGGCAGCGTGCGCAGGTTGCCGGTCAGTGGCAGTATCTGCCAATGCGCAGGCTGAGTTTCGTGCCAGCTGAAACGGCACAGGCCCAACACATCACGCAGCATAAAACGACGCGTTACCGACTCGCTCAGGCAGCGCTGGGCAGGGGTGATCTCCTCCTCAAGTATGCCCGTCTCGGTATCGGGTCGGTTGATGGTATGAAGCCCTTCAGGGCTGACAACCTGCCAGTCCAACGACATCAGCGGCAGCCAGCTCCAGGCAGGCAGCACAAAACCGCTGCTGTTGGGAAAACCGGCTTCAGCACTCAGAGGCGGTGAGGGCTGCGCCAACAGGGCTTTATGGACACGCGGTTTGAGCAGCAAGCCGCTGACGGTCACCATCAGCAGACTGAACCCTACAATACTCAATCCGCAGATGGTCAGCGCAAACACCACCAGATCCATGCGCCCGTAACCAAATCCACGCAAAGCCAGCACACATACCAGCGTGACGGCCAGGCCGGCAACGGTAAACGGAAACCACACAAACAGGCGCTTGACCCGCACCTTTATACGGTGCAAAACATCTGACAATCTGCGTTGGAGAGACTGCATGCGACTCATCGGGATGATCCGGTCTGGTTTCTGAGCGCTCGACGACGCGCTGACTGCAGGCATTTGGCCATCATCAGAATATTGCGGCTGTGCACCAGCAGGCGGGCATTCAGCATCTGTGGCAACTCAATCGACAACAACGCCAGACACATCATGGCGCTAATCAACAGGTTGGGATCACCCCAAGGGGAAAAACGTGTCAGGCTCAAACAAATGTTCAGCGTTAAAAATAAGTCCAGCAAACCACGGCCCCAGCGTCGAAGATAAAAATGATGAGCACCGAGCGGAAACAGCCAGTTGAGTTTCACATAGTTAGAAGCCAGCTTCAGGCGTGGAATTTCCAGCGCGTCATAAATAGCTTTTTCCGCCGGTGTTAAGCGGCGAATTTGCTCACGCAGCTGGTGCTCTTCCAGATTCAGCTCTTTTTCAGAAAACATGCGTGACGCCCTTGAAAACTGCTGATACAAAAAACGCTACTGAGTGTTAAGTGTTTCTTCCCGCTGACTGTGTTCCTGTCGCCGCTGGAAACGTTGCCACAATATCACGGTAAACAGCAAGGCTGCACCGGCGAGGTGATAAGCAAGTCCCAACGGTGACCACATCAATAGATACGCTGCCAACAGCAACATGGACGCGGTCAACAGATTAAGAGGCCGTTCCAGCCGCCATTGCAGCACGCCACACAGAGCATACAAACCCATACACGCCCACACAAACACGTAAATACGCTCTGGCCAGGTACCAGTAATAATGGGGGAGTAAGCAAACAACAACGGTACCAGGTACAAACCCTTGGCGAGTTTCCAGGACGTCATGCCGGTTGCCATGGGGGGGGTGCCAGCAATGCCGGCAGCCGCAAACGAGGCCAGGCAGACGGGCGGGGTCACGTTACTGTCCTGTGATAACCAGAAAATAATCAGGTGGGCACTGAGCAACATGCCGGCCAGCAACTCTGGGCTGAGCAGTTCCTCACGCAACAGTTGCCGCATTTCCAGCGGCATTTCCTGCAGCGCCACGGCAACATCACCCCCAAACAGATTCAATGTGGCGACGACGCTGGCGGGCAGATCCGGCGCACTCAAGGCCATCAACATCTGTTCCTGGGCAATCAGATCAAACAGGATCGGGGCAGACAAGGTGGCCAGCACGATATACGCCGCCGTGACTGGCAAGCCCATGCCGAGCACCAATGACGCCAGTGCAATCAGCACCAGCGTGATAAACAGACTGCCTTGTGCCCATTCCACAATCATCAATGAAAAGGCATTGCCTACGCCGGTGGTGGTGACTACATTGATGATCAGGCCCACGGCCACTAGCAGCAATGCCGTTGAAATGCCAGAGCGTACGCCATCGACGGTCGCGTCAAAGATGCCCTGCCACTTCATTGGGTTTTTGGATAACCAGGACGACACAATCACCGCCAGAATGGCGACAGCCGCCGCGCGAATGGGTGTGTATCCGACAACCAGCAAACCCACCAGCACCATCAGTGGAATAATAAAATGCCAGCCGCCTTTGACCACTGCCCAGACACTTTCATGGTCACCCTTTTTATCGACTTTAATGCCAAGTCGGTTGGCTTCTATGCGCACAAAAAAGATCACCGTCAGGTAATACAACAAAGCTGGCAATGCGGAAACAGCAATGATAGTGAGGTAGGAAATTTGTGTATAACTGGCCATCACAAAGGCACCGGCACCCATGATCGGTGGCATCATGGCCCCGCCTGTGGAGGCTGCCGCAACAACGCCGGCTGAGAATTGCGGGCTGAACCCGGACTTATTCATCATCGGGATGGTGATCACGCCCGTGGATACCGTGTTGGCAACCGCTGATCCTGATACGGAGCCCATCAAACCCGAACCAATCACTGCCACAATACCCGCGCCACCCGTAAACCGGCCTGCCAGACAGCGTGCAAAGTTTACGATAAATTCGCCTGCGCCTGACTTAAGCAGGAATGAACCAAACAAGATATACATAAACACAAAGGTGGCCGAGATGTTGGCCGTGCTGCCAAACATGCCATCTTCACCAAAATAACTGCGGTACAACACGGTTTCCAGACTCAAGCCCGGGAACGCAAACACACCTGAAATATAGTTGCCCAAAAACAGGATATAACTGAGTGAGATCAAAATCAGGATAGGCATAAACCAGCCAGTGGTGCGCCGGGTCATCTCGATCGCCAGCAACACCGCAATGCCGGTCACCACGTAGTCGGACAGCACAAACTCTGCTTCACGGGCATAAAGCGCATCTTCAAAAAGGATCAGGTAAGCCGTCACCAGCACAGCCAATACGGCCAAGCCGATGTTACTGATCTGCATTAACAAGGAGGGTTTGGGCTGATTGAGGCTGGCTTCATTGCCGGACAACGCACATAACACCGCGAATCCACCAAAGTGGATGGCCGAAAACCACAGCTCCGGAATGGTCGCAAACACGTTGGCGTACACATGGAACAGGGCAAACAGAAAGGCGGCCCACTTAAGCAGGGGAGTTTTCATACGATGGCTCTACTGTTGTGCGTTTTGGTTGACCGCGACCGGACGATCGTCTCCCGGTAGAATCAGACGATCAGGTATGTCGAGTCCCTGTTCCCGGTAATACCGGATTGAGCCCGGATGCAAAGGTGCCCCAAGTCCCGTGACAGCCAGTTCCAGTTTCATATCATTTGTGGCTGCGTGAATCTCTTGCAACGCGGCAAGGTTTTCCCAGATGGTCCGTGTGATTTCGTAAACCACATCTTCGGGAATATCAGAGCGCACGGCCAGCACATTGGGGCTGGCAATGGTGCGCACCAGCTCATTCTGATTGGGGTAGGTGCCGGGCGGAAATTCATACCAACCCCAGAGCGGATATTTTTCATTGATCGCATCCAGATCCTGTTGGGTGAATTCCAGCAAAGTCAGGCGCTCGCCCATTTGTGCCATGGCTTGGGTAATGGCACTGACCGGTGCACCCGCGGGCACGTTCATGCCCACAACATTGCCATCCTGCATGGCATTGGCAGCGTTGCCGTAACCCATCCAGGCCAATGACAAGCGACTTTCGTAGTCAATACCCAGCGATTCCAGAATATAACGCCCGGTTTGTTCTGCGCCTGAATTGCGTGCACCCAGCACGTAACGTTGACCATCGAGTGTGTTCATATCCTGCATATACCCGGTAGGCGCCAGTTCGGTGGTCAACACAAAATGCTCAACATTCTGCCAGACCGCTGCCATGGAGCGCAGGCCTTCCTGCGGTCGGCTGATGGGACCTTCGCCGTTCCAGCCCCAAGCTGCAAACGGCCCTTGTAGCAAGGCAAATTGCGCCTGATTGTCGCGCAGCAGTTTGATGTTTTCGAGTGATCCGGCAGAACTGATGGCGGATAAGGTGATGCCGTGAGAGGGGCCAAGTTTTGATTTGGTGATGGTGGCAATGGCAACACCAATCGGGTAATACGCGCCGCCAGTGGTAGCGGTAGTCAATACGTAACGACGCGTGTTGGCCAGCTCTTCAGAGCAGGCCGACAACAACAGGGCAGAAATAAGAAGAATCGTTATTTTGTTTTTCATGGGCGCTGATCTAAGCATATTTGGCCGCAAAGCTCAATTCGCTTGCGGCCAGCAACGGATCTTTAACGCACGGGACGAAGCAGGGTTCTCATGTCACGTGTGTAAGGCACCGCGTAGTCATACGATGCGACAATGACGT
>JAUSPW010000027.1 GCA_030652635.1 Pseudohongiella sp.
TGGCGTTGCGCAGCAGGTTGCTTAACACCACTTTGATAATGCTTTCACTCTGATCAAGTAAGAGATCGTTATTGATCTGCTGCTGCACCTCAATGTGGCGCGCTTTTAGCTGTGCATCATGATCTTCCACCAGACGGCTGATGACCTGACCCAATTGCGTTTGCTGAGCACTCTGCACCGGGCGGGCATCTTCACGCGACAACAGCAGACTGACTTCGATAAAACCCAGCATGTCATGGCACGCACGGGAAATACGCTGCAAGGCGCGGCCAAAGGAGGCAGGTTGTGACGTGGACTGCGACTCCAGCACTTCCACCGCACCCATCACCACGGATAAGGGGGTACGTAACTCATGACTGGCGGCCACCGCAAAATATTTTTCGCGCTCTACAAAACGATCGAGTCGTTCGAGATATAAATCAAAGGCGCGCGCGATACGTGAGACCTCGCTGCCGTAAGGACCCGTTGCCACTCTCACCCCGCGTTGATCCGGGCGAATCGACGAGAGTTTTTCGGTCAACGCCTGCAGCGGCGATAACACCGCCAGTGACGCCCGGTACCCGGTGAAGGTCGCGACAATCAGCACCAGCAACGTGCCTGACGCCAGCAGTTGCAACAACCAATGTTCCTGTTGTTCCCACTCGGTGATGTCTTGGCTGAGCACCACCAGACCCGTATCAGCGGCGCGCACTTCCACCTGAAAATACCGCTCATCAATGCGCACACTGTGATGGGATCCTTCCGGCAACGCCGCGAACTGCGCCGGCAACGCATTGAGCCCGCCGCCGTAATACAAGTGCCAGTCCCTTAACAGCGTGTCATCAAACTGCGCGGGGCCGCCAGGCGACTCCAGGATCAGCGTCAGTTGATCGGACACCATGTGCCCAAACGCGACTGCTTCCAGTCTGACTTTGATTTCCCAGATTACACCTACAAACAAAGTACTGATGACGGTGACCAGCAACACAATGGCCAACATGACTCTGGCGCGCAAACTCAGCTGTTTTATCATCACATGTCTCGCTGCGCACACAGACGATAACCAATGCCGTGCACGGTATGAATCAGTTTTTCAGAAAATGGTTTGTCGACAATCATGCGCAAGGCGTAAATGTGGGTGCGCAAAATGTCATTGTCTGGCGGGCTATCTCCCCAGACATGTTGTTCCAGCTCTTCGCGTGTCACCACCCGGTGCGAGTTTCGCATCAATAACTCCAGCAGACGACGTTGCACCGGATTGAGCTCCAGCGTCACGCCATCGCGCTGCGCCTGGCGCGTGTCCGGCGTGTAACTCAGGCCCTCAATCAGTAATGTTGACCCGGCTGAGCGCAGCGCGCCGCGTTTGACCAGCGCCAGCAACCTGGCCTCCAGCTCCTTGATCGAAAAAGGCTTCACCAGATAATCGTCAGCCCCGACTGAAAACCCCTCCAGCTTGTCGTCCAGCTGATCACGGGCCGTCAGCATCAGCACCGGCGTTGCCACACCCCACTGTTCGCGCAATTGCTGGCATAACACAAATCCGTTCATGCCCGGCAACATGACATCCAGCACAATCACATCAAACACCGAGGTTGACTGCCCGTTCAGGTGCGCAGTCGCCAGCGCCAGCCCTGACGTGCCGGTGGTGGCAAAGTCGAGTGTATGCCCCAGCGGCTCCAGATAATCCGCGATGTTCGCTGCGATATCACGATTGTCTTCGATGACCAGAATATTCATAGACCCGCCCGTTAGCCTTGCCATGTCACACCAGTATGCAAGTCGCTTTGCAAAAAAAATGTCAACACAGGACAAATCATGCACCGAAGACGGCTGCCTGTCCGCCAATTTACGCAACTTATCGCAGCACAGCGGCATTTCGACAAAATTTATACATCTGCCACTCTATGCTGAAGGCCTGATGATAACTTCGGAGTACCTGAACGTGACTGGCCGATTTTGCACACTAACGCGCCTGACGCTGGCGGTGGCGATAGCACTGTCTATGAGTCAGAGCATTGCACAGACAGCCGGGCACTCCGCGGAGCTCTTTCCGGAATACCCGCTGGAACACCCGTCCGAGCATGCGCCGTTACAGAAAAGCAGCAGCATACGGTTTGTGGACGCCTATAACGAAGCCTTGAAACTGGCACCGGAAGACCGGCTAAGCCAGTCTGCGCGTGATCAGGCCGACAGTGTCAGCGCGATTGCCGAACGCTGGATCGTCGGCGCACCTGCCTGGCAAACCTCCGTCATCAATGATCGACTGCTCAGCGACCGCGGGTTGCGAGAACTCGAAACCAGCCTGGCCGTCAATGTGTGGCGACCCGGTGAACGCCGGGATGCGCGCGACCGCGGCACTGCGTATGAGCAACGCAGCGCCGCCATGCAGCATTATTTGCGCTGGTTGGTGGCGGGCCGAGTGCGTACCAATCTAGCGGAGCTGGAAACAGCCGATCTGCAACTGGCGGCGGCGTTACAGGCTGAACAGGATGCCTTGCAACTGCTGGAAACCACACGACGGAAGCAAAACGCCGGCGCGGCATCCACACAGGAAGTACTGCAGGCTGAAAGCCTGTGGCTGCAACAAGGTCGCCATGTGCTGGACGCGCGCGCCGCACAGGTGGATGCCGAACGATCCTGGCAGGTGCTGACCGGACTCACCGTGCGCCCCGCCGAACCCCATGAGGAAACCCGCGCCGCGCAGGAGGTCATTGAACAGCATCATCCCCTGCTGGCGTTGCGACACAGCGACATAATGATCAGCGACAGCAACATCGCCGATGCGGAGCGCCAGACCAAAGGCAGTCCAACCATCAGTCTGGGCATGCGTCGTGAACGCGGCGATTGGCAACAACCCTCTATCGAAAGCGTCGGCATCAGCGTTTCCATTCCAATTGCCAGTCGCAGCCTGGTTGCCGCGGGCAGTGCCGATGCGCGCGCCGCCAGAACAAACAGCGAACTGGCCTTGGTGCAGGACATGCGCGCACTGACGGCGCAACTGCATGAGGTTGAGCACGAGCTGTTCACGCTGGCGAAAGCCTTGCCGCTGACTGAACGCCAGCACGCTGTGAATCAACAGCAATGGCAGATGGCGCAGACCGCATTTGAGGTCGGCGAAGCGGATCTGACACACGTCATCATGGCGCTGCAACGCGCACAAGACAGCGCTCGCGAACATCAATTGCAGTTGCTGCGCGAGCAACACCTGACTTCCGAATACAACCAGATTATTGGAGTACTGCCATGAACGCCCTGAAACCACTGGTGTTTGCGTTACTGATACCCGCCTTGGTCACCGCTGCCCACGCACAGGAGGCCATCCCGCTGGCGGCAGACGATCTGCAACGCATGGCGATTGTGTTTGCACCGGTGCAAGCGGTAGCCGGCACCGACGGTGACCGCGTCCCCGCGACGGTGATCAGCCCGCCTGATGTGTCGGGCACGCTCAACGCCTTGTTCGAAGGTCAATTACAAAGCTGGCATGTGGAAACCGGCGCCGAGGTCAGTGTGGGCCAGTTGCTGGCGACCTTGCGCAGCGAAGACCTGTTGCTCGCACAACAGATGTTTATGGATGCGGCGATTGCACTGAGTCACGCGGATGCGGCATTAACACGCGACCAACGTCTGTTTGACGAAGGCATCATTGCCGAACAACGTCTACAGGCCAGCAGGCGCGATCAACAACTGGCGGCGGTTGCTGAGTCCAGTGCACGGCGGCGCCTGAGTTCTGCCGGTTTCAGCAACAACGAACTGTCGCAGCTTCAACGCGGCAACAGCACGCTAGGGCAATACCAGCTGAAAGCGCCCGTTGCCGGCATCGTCAGTCAGCGTCTGGTGCAGGCCGGCGCACAAATCAGTGACGGCGACGCCCTGCTGGGGCTGCGCAGCAATGAACCACTCTGGGTCAGCGCACGCGTACCGGCACGTCTGGCCGGCAGTCTGCAGGCCGGCAGCACACTGACACTGGCCAACAGCAGCGCCACCTTGACCTTGCGGCAAATTGACAAACAAATTGACAGCGCCAATCAAACCATCGGCATTCAGGCAGAGCTTGATGCCGGTTCACCAATGGCGTTAATGCCCGGCCAGATTGTCACCCTGATCCTGCCACCGGCCGAGCGCGGTGTGCGTGTGCCGGCCGAAGCGGTGGTGCATGCCGGCGAAGAAACCACCGTGTACGTGCGCACCAGCAGTGGTGCGGAAGCCAGAGTGTTACAGCTGACGCCGTCAGGCCGACACTACATCGCCACCGACGGCCTGCGTGCCGGTGAAGAAGTGGTGGTGCAAGGCGCTGCGGTGCTCAAAGGTATTCAGCTTGGCCTGGGAGGCACAGAATAATGCTGGCTAAACTGGTTCAGCTTTCTCTCAGCCAGCGCCTGTTGACCGGTTTGCTGGCCCTGCTGCTGGCGGGTTTTGGTACCCGCGCCTTGCTGCAGCTACCCATTGATGCCTTCCCGGATATTTCGCCGACGCAGGTAAAAATTATCATCAAGGCCCCCGGCATGACGCCGGAAGAAGTTGAGTCCTTGATCACCCAGCCGATTGAAGTTGAATTGCTGGGTATTCCACGCAAAACCATTCTGCGCTCCATTTCAAAATATGCGCTGAGTTCTATCACCCTGGACTTTGAAGAAGGCACTGATATCTACTGGGCCCGCCAACAAGTTAGTGAACGTCTTGCCAATGTCTGGGAGAACCTGCCCGGTGACATCAGTGGTGGACTCGCACCGATGAGTACACCACTGGGTGACATGTTTATGTTCACCATCGAAAGCGACACACTGACACTGGAACAGAAACGTTACCTGGTGGACTGGGTGATACGCCCGGCGCTGCGCACCGTGCCCGGCGTTGCCGACGTCAACGCACTGGGTGGTTTTGTACGCACCTATGAAGTCACGCCCGATCCGGCTGCCATGGCGCAACTGCATGTCAGTACCGATGCGTTGATTGAAGCGTTGGAAATGAACAACAAAAATGACGGGGCCGGACGTATCAATCAGGGCGAAGAAGCCATGCTGATTCGGGTGGCCGGCGCCATCAACCAACTGTCTGATATCGAGAATATTCAGGTCAGCACAGCCAGAGGCACCCATGTTGCCCTGTCCCAGGTGGCGAGCGTTGCCATTGGAGCGCTGGAACGCTACGGCTCGGTGACAGCGGATGGCACCTCGGAAGCGGTGCAGGCACTGGTCATTGGACTGGCCGGCGCCAATGCCCGCGAAGTCGTTGCCGGTGTCAAAAGCAAGTTGGCGGACATTGAAGCCACCTTGCCGGCAGGCACACACACCGACATCTTTTACGACCGCAGTGTCCTGATCGAAGGGGCCGTGAATACGGTGTCGACCGCGCTAATCGAAGCCGTGGTGCTGGTAATTGTGCTGCTGGTGCTGTTTCTGGGCAACCTGCGCGCCGCCATCACCGCCGCTATGATTCTGCCGCTGTCCGCACTGGTGACGTTTTTGCTGATGAGCAACATGTCGATGAGCGCTAACCTGATGAGTCTGGGCGGGCTGGTAATCGCCATCGGCATGTTGGTGGACTCAGCCATTGTGGTGGTTGAAAACATTGTGTCGTCCATGAGCCATCACAGCAAAAACACCCAACTGCCGCGCCTGCATATTATTTACCGCGCCGTCAAAGATGTGGCCGCGCCGGTGACCGCTGGCATCGTGATCATCATCATTGTGTTCCTGCCCTTGCTGACACTGGAAGGACTGGAGGGCAAACTGTTTGGCCCAGTGACGATGACCATTGTGTTCGCATTGATTGGCTCACTGATTTTGTCGTTGACCGTCATTCCCGTGATTGCCTCGTTCCTGATCAAGCCAGAAGGTCATGAGGAACCCTGGCTGGCCAGAAACCTGCTCAAGGTGTACAAACCGCTGTTGATCAAAGCGCTGGCCAGACCGGTGTATGTGCTGGTGTTGGCTGCCGGATTGTTGGGCGTGACCGTGGCGATTTACCCGCTAGTCGGTAAAACCTTTATGCCCACCATGGATGAAGGCGACTTGATTATCCAGCTGGAGATGATCCCGTCCATCAATCTCGAGACCTCAACACAACTGGTATTGCAAGTTGAAAAAGCCTTGATCGCTGAAGTGCCTGAAATTCTGCGGGTGATCTCACGCTCCGGGTCAGATGAAATTGGTCTCGACCCGATGGGCCTGAATGAAACCGATATGTTTTTGCATCTGAAACCGCACGATCAATGGGAGGTCCGCACCAAAGCAGAACTCGAGGAACGATTACGTTCGGTGATGGATCAGTTTGTCGGCATCAACTATGGATTCACCATGCCCATTGATATGCGCATTTCCGAAATGCTCACAGGTTCACGCGGTGATGTGGCCATCAAACTGTTTGGCCCGGATCTGGATGCGCTCAATGACTTTGCACAACGTATTTCCGATACCGTGTCAGGTGTGCCCGGCGCCGTGGATACCACCGCCACATTGAACGAAGGTGCCCAATATCTGCAGGTCAGTATTGACCGTCAGCGTGCCGGACAACTGGGCATCAACGCCGATGAATTGCAACGCCGATTGCGGGCAGAAATTGAAGGTCTGCAAGTCGGCACGGTGATTGAAGACGGCGCGCGCATTGCCTTGATGGTGCGCTTTGACAAAGTGCGGGGTGATGGTCTGGCGTTGATGCGTAACAACCTGATCAATCTCCCCGACGGCGGTTTTATCCCGCTGGCGGATATTGCGACCATTCAGCGTGTTGAAGGCCCGGTGGTTATCAACCGCGAAAACAGCCAGCGCTTTGCGGTGATTCGCACCAATGTCGAAGGCCGCGATCTGGTGGGTTTTGTGGATGAAGCACGCAACCTGATTGCGCAACAGATGCAGTTGCCCGCCGGTTACACGCTGGAATGGGGTGGCGAATTTGAGAATCAGCAGCGAGCAGCCGCACGCCTCAGTCTGGTGATTCCGGTGGCATTGCTGTTGATTGCACTGGTGCTGTTTATGACGTTCCATTCCATCAAACAGACATTGATCATTCTGTCCAACATTCCATTTGCCATGACCGGTGGGCTGATTGCGCTGTGGCTGACCGGCGAGTTTTTATCAGTGCCCGCCTCTGTCGGATTTATTGCGCTGCTGGGTGTTGCGGTACTCAATGGCGTGGTGATGATGTCACACTTCAATTATCTGGCAGACAAAGGTTTTGATGTAGCCCATGTCGTACAGGAAGGCGCCATGCGTCGATTGCGCCCGGTGATGATGACCGCCACCATCTGTGCAATCGGGTTGGTGCCGTTGCTGCTGGCGACGGGTC
>JAUSPW010000036.1 GCA_030652635.1 Pseudohongiella sp.
CGGCACAACGCGACTCGGCGTTTTTCACCACCGGACAGCTTGGTCACATCCGCATCCCACGGCGGCAGACGCAGGGCATCGGCGGCGCGCTCCAGAGTGCGCTCCAGATCCCAGCCGTTGGCGGCGTCGATAGCGTTTTGCAGTTCCCCTTGTTTTTCAAGAAGATCATTCATTTCGTCATCGCTCATCGGCTCGGCAAAACGGTCGCTGATGGCGTTGAAATCTTCCAGCAGCTTGATGATTTCGCCCATGCCTTCTTCAACGTTGCCACGCACGTCTTTGGCCGGATTTAACGCCGGCTCCTGTGGCAGGTAACCGACATTGATGCCCGTCTGCGCGCGCGCTTCGCCGTTAAATTCTTTGTCCACGCCCGCCATGATGCGCAGCAGGGTAGATTTACCTGAACCGTTTAAGCCCAGTACGCCAATTTTGGCGCCGGGGAAGAACGACAGAGAGATGTCTTTGAGGATTTCTTTTTTAGGCGGGACAACTTTGCCCACGCGGTGCATGGTGTATACGAACTGTGCCATAACGCTGATGATCTCCGGGATTATTGGCTGCGCAGAAAATGATTTGGTGATTCCGTTGGAATGGCGTGCATTCTAGCATGTTGGGTCAAGGGTCGAAGCCTTCAAATACTGAATTGATGATTTTTTCCAGACCCATTACCTCGTCATCCGTCAGTTTGGCGAACTCATTTTTACGGCGCTTGACGGGCAGCCTGCCTGCATTTTTTCGGATATGGAGGATAAGATCCTGAGCAATGTTATCGGGCATTTCGACGTAGTTCATGATCTGTGAGAGAGCGCTGTCATGCCTGATCAGATAATCAATTTCTCGTGGCATATCAGTTTCGATCGTTCGGCGGACACAGTCGTACAAAAATTCTGCGTTGTTAGTGCAATCAAAAAATCTGTACAGGTCGGACGTATCGTTCATAACCTCAACGTTTCCGTTGGGGAGTGGTCTCCAATCAATATGATTCATCAGTGGTCGCGAATGCGATTGCAGGCTGTCGCGATAGTCGTCTATTTCCGCAGCCATCACCGAAGACACAGGAAAAACCATGCCGGCTGGCGAAAACTTCCTTTCGGCTAACACATGATGAATCAGGCATCGATGAAGTCTGCCATTACCATCTGCCAGCGGGTGAATGTAAACAAATCCAAATGCTATTGCAGCGGCCTGCAACACCGGATCGACATCGGAAACGCGTAGTCGATTGTTGCAGTCATTGAGGGCGAACATCAGATCTGACAGATCTTCGTGTCTGGCGCCGATGAATTCCGGTACTGGCTCACCATTTGAGTTCCTGATTCCGAGAAATACCCCTTGGGTTCGATATCCTGTTTCGGTAAAGCGGTCGTCTCCGATTAATGTGCGGTGCAAGCGATAAATCTCTGTCTGGTTCAGCGGTCGCTTGCCGGCTTCCACGACGGCGCGGCCCCAGCGTTCCAATTTGTTTTTGGGCGGGCGCTCTCCTTCGATTTCGAAGCTGGCCTTGCTGTCGGCAAGCAACATAAAACTTGCCGCTCGCGCGATGACTTGAGCACCAATTTTTCCTATGGTTTCACGGGCATGTCGCGCAAGATTGAGGTTGATCAGCGCGTCGAGTTTTGGGGTCCTGCGGATTACCGGGCAGAATTTTGCTGTCCCAAGAAGGTTGTTTCTGACACGATGCCGTTGTGAAATCTTGCCTTTAACGGTGAAGTATTTATCTGGCTCCAGCGCATCGACAGCTGAAACAGGCTCGCAATCATCCAGTGATAACGTGCGACCGGTCAGCGTTTCAAAAAAGAACCATACACGTCGTGTCACTGCGCCGGTAGGAGTCGCCCGGAGGAAAGCTGTCAGCTCCTCCTCAGGAAAGAGATCCAGGACGCGTTTCATAACAAGCAGATCGATCAGCTCGTGCCGGATTGCAAAATTCAGTTGATCGGTCAACGTTGCGCCTTGCTTGTAACGTTTGTCGAATATTTCCCAATTGCCGTCGATGCGCCGATTTCCACTGACGTGCTTTTGAGAGATACAGGCAAATCTCCGCAGCGGCGCGTCGACACCCAGGCTATGAGCAAGAGCGGCCCATCCTGCAATCTCTGCTCCCTCAGGGACTTGTTCATATTGGAAATAATCAGGCGTTTTTGATGTCACGAGTCTGTTTTCTTTCATTGGAGTCGAAAATAGCTGCTAAATTGCTACTAGGGTCGAAAGAAAATACTCCTCATATTGTCGAAAATCAATCATAAAGGTCGAAAATCACTATCATTTTATACAGATTATCGAAATTCGATATGAATAAGCGTCAAATAAGTTAGGTTATGACTGGCATCCCTATGCCTTGGCTCACGCACTGGTACCCGGCAGCTATATCTCGCTGGAGACAGCGCTGGCATACCACGGCTGGAATCCGGAGGCGGTACATGTGACCGCCAGCATCGTGCCGGGCCCCAAATCAAGTGAGTTCGAGGATGGACTTTTCGGTCGCTTCAGTTTCCATCCCCTGGCCACCCAACAAGGCCATTTTCTTGAGTTGGTGTCGCGTGTTGTGATTGCTCAACAGGCTTTGCTTGTCGCGCAACCTATCCGGGCGTTGCTGGATCTGGTGTGCTTGCGCAAACAGGAATGGCA
>JAUSPW010000040.1 GCA_030652635.1 Pseudohongiella sp.
ACCTGGGAAATGTTCCGCGATACCCTGATTGAACAGGCTGAGCAGGGCGTGGATTATTTCACCATCCACGCGGGTGTGTTACTGCGTTATGTGCCGCTCACCGCTAAACGCGTGACCGGCATTGTGTCGCGTGGTGGTTCCATCATGGCCAAATGGTGTCTGGCGCATCACAAGGAAAACTTCTTGTATACGCATTTTGAAGATATTTGCGAAATCATGAAGGCTTATGATGTGTCGTTTTCGCTGGGGGATGGTCTGCGTCCCGGCTCCATTGCCGATGCCAACGATGCTGCACAATTTGCCGAGCTGGAAACACTGGGCGAGCTGACCAAAATTGCGTGGAAACACGATGTGCAGACCATGATCGAAGGCCCGGGCCACGTGCCCATGCACATGATCAAAGAGAACATGGACAAACAACTGGCAGTGTGTGATGAAGCACCTTTTTACACCTTGGGACCTTTGACCACAGATATCGCGCCGGGTTATGACCACATTACCTCCGGTATTGGTGCGGCCATGATTGGCTGGTTTGGCTGCGCCATGTTGTGTTACGTGACCCCCAAGGAACACCTTGGGTTGCCGGACAAGCAGGACGTCAAAGATGGCCTGATGGCGTACAAGATTGCTGCGCATGCCGCAGATCTGGGCAAAGGCCATCCCGGTGCGCAGCTGCGTGATAACGCTTTGTCCAAGGCGCGTTTTGAATTCCGTTGGGAAGATCAGTTTAATTTGGGGCTGGATCCGGAAACGGCGCGCGCCTTTCACGATGAGACATTGCCAAAGGAATCCGGTAAAGTCGCGCACTTCTGCTCCATGTGTGGTCCAAAGTTCTGCTCTATGAAGATTACTCAGGAGGTGCGTGAGTACGCTGCCGGGTTGGAATCAGGGCAAACAACGCCTGTGGTTTCCGAAGCAGAGCAGGCAGTGCTGGATCAAGCCATTCAGGCAGGCATGGAAGAGATGGCCGATCAGTACAACCGTACCGGGCGCCAGCTTTACCACAAGGTGTAAGGCCCAGGGTAACAATAGCCATAAGAATTGAATCTAGAGAGTGATTGATGATTGATTTAAAAGCTGATGATCTGAACATCGAGTCTATCGAGACTCTACTGACGCCGGCTCAGTTAAAAGCTGAACTGCCATTGGATGGCGTGGCGCTGGAGTCTGTGCGTGATGCACGGCAGACAATTTTTAATATTCTGGATCGCAAGGACCCGCGACTTTTTGTGGTAGTGGGTCCGTGCTCCATCCATGACACCAAAGCGGCGATTGAGTATGCCGAGCGCCTTAAAGTGCTGGCGGATGAGGTCAAAGACACCTTGTACCTGGTGATGCGCGTGTATTTTGAAAAGCCGCGTACCTCCATCGGCTGGAAAGGGCTGATCAACGACCCGTATATGGATGATACGTTCCGCATTCAGGATGGCTTACGCATCGGTCGCAAATTGCTGCTGGACATCGTCTCCATGGGACTTCCTGCCTCAACCGAAGCGCTTGACCCAATTTCGCCGCAGTACTTGCAAGATATGATTGCCTGGTCTGCCATCGGCGCCCGTACCACTGAATCGCAGACACACCGTGAAATGTCTAGTGGTCTGTCGTCAGCAGTCGGGTTTAAAAACGGTACCGATGGTGGATTGATGGTGGCAGTGAACGCCATGCAGTCGGTCAACAATCCACACCGTTTCCTCGGCATTAACAAGGAAGGTCAGGTAGCGGTTGTGCGCACCAAAGGCAACCCCTATGCGCACGTCGTCCTGCGCGGTGGTAGCGCAGGTCCAAACTACGATTCTGTACATGTGGCACAAACAGAAGATGCGCTGCGTAAAGGCGGGGTCAGCACTAACATCATGATTGATTGCAGTCACGCCAACTCCAACAAGGATCCAATGATTCAGTCCTTGGTGTTAAAGGATGTGTCGCATCAGATTCTGGAAGGTAACCAGTCGATTGTGGGTGTCATGCTGGAGAGCAACATCAATTTTGGTAATCAGAAGATCCCCAAGGATCTTTGTGATCTGAAATATGGTGTTTCGGTGACGGATGCATGTATCGATTGGGCGGAGACTGAGCGTAGCATTCGGGAGATGGCCGCGAAATTGAAGGATGTGCTGCCGGCGCGTGGGGCTTAAACGTTATTGATAGGGCCCGGAAAGTTGGCTGACTTGGTTTTGCTTAAGGTTCCGGGAACAGCGGGGCATTCCTCAGGACGACGCCTTTGGCGTCTTTATTGTCCTTCGCTCATGCCCCGCTGTTCCCGGAACCTCTGCGACTGCAATGCATCCAGCCCACTTTCCGGGCCATCGCTGACAGTGCAAGCCCCACGCGCCGGCCTCGCATCCGTAGCCGCGAGCGCACGCCTGAGGAAGGGGCCACCACCAGACTCGGAAAAGCACACTGAAGTCCGGGTGGCGAGCGAGCAACAATCAGGCGCAAAGCGCCGTTGCGAGGAGCCACCCGGACTTCAGTGTGCTTTGGCACCAGAGTCATGGCCCCTTACTCAGGCAGCACTCGCGCGCAAAACGACTCGATTTCGACCACCGGCCTTTGCCGCATACAACGCCAAATCAGCCTCCCGATACGCATGATCCAGCATATCCTCCGCAGTTGCATCCAAGCGCGCCACGCCGATACTGACGGTCAGTGCTACCTCATGGGCCACGCCTTTCTGATTTGCCAGCTCAAACCGATGCTGTTCGATAAACGCACGAATATTTTCGGCCACTTGCATTCCCTGATCGGCGTCGGTATTGCGCAGCAGGATGGCAAACTCTTCGCCTCCCCAACGCGCTACCCGATCGGACGCGCGGACAGTTTGAGTCAATAACTCAGCCAGTTGACGCAGCAATTCGTCTCCGGCCGGATGACCAAGCTCGTCGTTGATGTTTTTAAAAAGATCCAGATCGAGCAACAACAAGCAGGCAGGCATCTTATGACGGTTCATCTGCGTTTGCTCTTCAGTGGCTACCATCTGCAACATACGTCGGTTGGCAAGTCCGGTCAGATCGTCGCGAGTAGCCAGTTGTTCAAGCTGTCGGTTACTGAGCTCGAGTTCCAATTTCTGCTGATGGATCAGATCGCGCTGCTGCAGTGTCCGTATGTTTTGTTGCCACAACACCCAGGACAAACCGATAGCGATGCCGCATGCAGTCAGACCATTGACCAGATTGGAAATCAGAATAGTTTCAATGCCTTGAGTCAGTGATAACGCAAACGCGTAAAAGCCAAACAGCAGACTGTACAGAATGAGCGCTGTCAGGGGGTTCACGATAAACAGTGCGCCCGCTACTGTGCACGCCACCAGAAATGGTGTGACCGCGGGTGTCACCAACTGATCAATCGAAGTCACAACAACACCAGCAACCAGCACGCTTGCGTGGATAACTCTGGTGATGCGACGTCGGGTAGATATGGATACCTGACGGCTCGGGCGCGTCAACAATGTCAAGGTGCCGAACAGCACGAACATCACACTGTGGTAAAGCAAAATCCCCAGCCGCCATTGTTGCTCAATATCTGTCTCGAAACTCAGGCCGCCGAATACCAGAATATGCGCGGCTGACACCAGCGTCGCAATAACCGACAAGATAAACATCCGGCTAAACGATTTACCCACAAGCTCATCGCCAAACGTGTGGTGGTCGCGCAGGATCTGCGAAATACGGGATTTGATCTTATTGAGCAACATCGCGGCAGGGTAGCAGAAGTAGATGCGGCCCACTAGCACACTAAGCTAAGGGCAGTGAGCGAAGGACAATCAGGCGCAAAGCGCCGTCCTGAGGAACTGCCCTTAGCTTAGTGTGTGTCCGGAATCGAAGGCCCCAAAAAAAAGCAGGCCATAAAGGCCTGCTCAAAGTCACTCTTGCCACAAGTTTCACAACACTACTTCAAGGAGTTACTTCCAACACAGTCATACACAAACACTCGCTACCACTTACTACTACTACAAACTACTGACAGAACTTAAAACCACTTTGCTTCGCTGCTCTGCTTTACCCTGACGAATCCATTCCTGCACCCATGGGTTGGCGAGAATGGTATCCGCGTATTTTTGTGCGGGGCCACTGAGTTCCGCCCCATATGCGCGAAATGCAATGGCCATGGGCGCATACATACAATCAGCAATAGAGAATCGACCAAACAGGTACTCGCCGCCGGCACCGTGTTTCCGGCGGCAGCAGCTCCAGATCGCGTCGATACGCGCGATTTCGTCGGCGATCGCGTCTGTCACCGACAACTTGACGGACGCGTGGCAGTTCATCGGCCAATCACGCTTCAAATTCGGGAACTCCGCGTGTACTTCAGCGCATATGGAGCGTGCGGTCGCGCGTTTACGAGGGCTGCTAGGCCAGCCTTTACCATCCAGCAAGGCTTCCGATATGTATTCGCAAATCGCAATGGAGTCCCATACGGTGGTATCGCGATGCTGAAACGCCGGCACTTTCAGCGAGGGCGATAAAGGCCCCAGCTTCTCGGCAGTATTGCCTTGATAAAGTGCTACGTTGACCTCTTCAAACGGGATTTCGAAGTTTTTTAACAATAACCAGGGTCGCAATGACCAGGATGAAAAATTCTTGTCTCCAATTACCAGTCTGGTAGTGCTCATCAGTGCAGGCTCCAAGCAAAAAATATCCAGCAAAAGCTGTTGTTCTCTGGGGATTAGACAGGAGATTTCTTGCGTTGGCAGGCGTAAACAAGGGCATTGTGCTGAACAAATATGTCAGAATAATGGCATGTGGTCACGCGAGGCTTCGACCACTTTGTTGTCCGCATAAATACGGTATAGTCAGCGCCCTGAGGGTATTTTGGGGAAGGTGTAAGATGGCTCGACGAATTGCGATTGTTGAAGACGAGGCAGCAATACGTGAGAACTACGCAGATGTGTTGCGTAAACAAGGTTATGAGGTTCAGACATTCGCCAACAGGCGCGATGCCATGCGCGCGTTTGACTTGCGATTACCCAATCTGGCGATTATCGATATTGGTCTGGAAAACGAGATCGACGGCGGATTTGCACTTTGCCAGAGCCTGAGATCGATGTCAGAAACCTTGCCTATCATTTTCCTGACTGCGCGAGACAATGACTTTGACACGGTCAGCGGCCTTCGTATGGGCGCGGATGACTATCTGACAAAAGATATCAGCCTGCCACACTTGTCGGCACGCATTGCCGCTTTGTTTCGTCGGCAGGATGCATTGAATCAGCCAACCTCACCGGAAAACCTGCTGCAGCGAGAAAAACTGGTGCTGGATATTGGCAGGTTGACCATTCAGTGGGATGGGCAAGCAGTTCCACTGACTGTGACAGAGTTCTGGATGGTGCACGCGCTGGTCAAGTTTCCCGGTCATGTCAAAAGTCGCCAGGTGTTAATGCAGGAATCCAAGATTTTTGTGGATGGCAGCACAATTACCTCGCACGTCAAACGTATCCGTAAGAAGTTTATGCAGGTTGCACCGGAATTCGACTGCATAGAAACAGTCTATGGCATGGGGTATCGCTGGAATACACAAATGATTGGTGGCGGCGACGTTGCCATCGATGGAGACAGCGATGGAGATGGAGGCGATTAGCAGCGGGTGCCTGGAACATGACTAAAGCCCTTAAACACCCCTTTGGTATTCGCTTCAAGCTGGTATTTTTGTCCAGTTTTCTGCTTGTTATCCCGTGGTTGGGGTATCGCTATATTCTGGAAATGGAAGACTACTTGCGACGTGGCCAGGAACAGGTTGTGCTTGGCACTGCCCGGGCTTTGGCGACTGCGCTGAACGAGCGCCCTGAGCTTTTTGACGAGGGCACGTTTGGTCCCGCGCGGCGCAGCGAAAACCTGTATGTCTATCCGATCTATTATGCATTGGGTCTTGATGATAATACCCTGACAGACTGGGGAGATTATCAACGCTATGAATTATCGTATGGTCGAGCAAATACCATTGCTACACCACTGAATCCTCAAAGCG
>JAUSPW010000041.1 GCA_030652635.1 Pseudohongiella sp.
ATCATGCCGTGGAATTTTCCGTTCTGGCAGGTGTTTCGTTGTCTGGTACCGGCATTGATGGCGGGTAATGCCGTAGTGCTCAAACATGCATCCAACGTGCCCGGTTGTGCGCTGGCCATTGAATCACTGTGCCGTGACGCAGGTGTGCCCGAGCATTTAATGAGAACGGTGCTCGTGGGTGGTTCAGAAGCGTCGCAGCTGATTGAGCACCCTCTGGTCAATGCGGTCAGCTTTACGGGCAGCACCGAAGCGGGTCGAAAAATAGCAGCATGTGCAGGGCAGTCTTTAAAAAAATGTGTGTTGGAATTAGGCGGCAGTGATGCCTATCTGATTCTGGAGGATGCTGATATCGATCTGGCGGTTCAAAAATGTGTGACCAGTCGCCTGCTCAATAACGGCCAAAGCTGCATCGCGGCTAAACGCTTTCTGGTGCACAATCATGTATATGGCGAATTTACCGAAAAATTTGCAGCAGCATTCAGAGCACAGCGTTTGGGTGATCCGATGTTGGCCGATACTGACATCGGTCCATTGGCCAGACCTGATCTGGCGCACGATCTTGCCCGGCAGGTATCTGAAAGTGTTCGTCTGGGCGCAGTGCTGGTCTGTGGAGGATTGATTAATCCTGCTGCGGAGCACGATGCATTCTATCCACCTACAGTGTTGGGTGAAGTGAGGCCGGGCATGCCAGCCTTTGATGAAGAATTGTTTGGTCCGGTGGCAGCGTTGGTGCGTGTGCGCAGTGAGGGTGAAGCGATTGCACTTGCCAACCAGTCGATCTTCGGGTTGGGGGCAGGTGTTTTTACACGAGATATCGCTCGTGGACGCACGATCGCAGCAGAACAATTGCAGGCCGGTAATTGCGTGGTCAATGACTTTGTAAAGTCCGACCCACGGCTGCCATTTGGTGGTATAAAGGCCTCCGGTTTTGGGCGCGAACTGAGTCACTTTGGCTTGCGTGAATTTACTAACATCAAGTCTGTGGTTGTGTGTCCATGAATCTGGCTGATTATCAGCAACGCGTCAGAACACTGTCAGATCGTCTGATTGAGCTGCAGAAACCTATTCGTATTCTGGACGCTATCAAGTGGCCAGCGTCGACAAAAGGCCGGTTTTTATCCGAAGCCGGCAGGGAAATGCCGCTGATCAACCAAGACTATTACCGCACGATCAATCTCGGGTTTGAACCTGATGTGCTGCGTGACCGTTTCAAAGACCTGAGAAAACAAGTGCGTCGTTCATTAGGGCGTGCGGATGGCTTGGGCAGTATTATGTGCAGCACCATTGTCCAATACCTGTTGGTAATCGAGTTGCTGTGTGCCAGAGGCACGCCAGCGTTCGGCGTTCACAGTCGCGCCTTGTATGGGTCTGCACGCGATCATCTGAGGGGTGATCGCAAAACCTTGCGTCAACTTGGTGAAAATCTGTGTGAAATTTTTTCGTTGCCTGCTGCCGATCATCTGAGTCGCCCCTATGAGCGCCATATTCCGGCTGCCACGGCCGTAGAGATTCTGCAAACCAAACTTGGGAATTACTTTCAGCCCGGTGATATCCGGGTGATTCTGAGTGATGGCATTGTGTCGGACGCAGCGGCTGGTGGCGATTACATCAAGATCAATCAGGACGTGGAATTTACCGATATTGATCTGCAGGTGCTTGAAGTGCATGAGGGCTGGGTGCATGTGGGCACGACCTTGAACGGTCGGAAACAACCCTGGGCTAGTTGGTTGAGTGTGGGTTCACCGCGCGTAACAGCCTGCCAGGAAGGACTCGCCGTATTGATGGAGACGTTGACATTCAGCTCGTACCCGCATCGCGCGTTAAAAGTCAGTGATCGGGTAGTGGCAGTTGACATGGCAGAGCAGGGTGCTGATTTTATTGAGGTATACAGGTTTTTTGTTGCGCGGGGCATGCGTACAGAGGATGCCTGGAAAATTACTCAACGTGTGTTCAGAGGTGGCACGCTGACCGGTGGATCGGTATTTACCAAGGATTTATCCTATCTACGTGGTTTTGTAGAGAACGTTAATTTCATTCGAAGTGCCATTCATTCCGGTGTCCCAGAGATTCTGCCGATGTTGTTTGTTGGTAAGGTCACGCTGGACGATATACCAATTTTATATCAGCACTACCTTGAAGGTACGATCGCGGGGCCTCATTATATCCCTGCGATGTTTCGTGATTTAAACGGTCTTTATGTGTGGTTCGGGTTTGCAAGTGGCATATCTGTAATAAATATGGCGCGGGTGCAAAAGCATTTCCATGAATTGTTTGTCGGGATGCCCAAAGTTGCTCCGCTTTATGAAAAAGTGATTGATTCCGTTGTAGATTGAGGTAAAGCAAGCATGAAAAGAATCGCCCTGTTTTTGTTAACCAATATAGCCATTCTGTTGGTCCTGAGCCTTGTGTTGCGCCTGCTGGGTGTGGACAGGATTCTGGATGAAAGTGGCAGCGGATTAAATTACAACTCGTTACTCGTATTTTCGGCTGTCATCGGTTTTGGTGGCTCCTTTATGTCGCTGGCGATGTCCAAATGGATGGCGAAACGCTCTACCGGTGCGCAAGTTATCACGCAACCACGCAACGCTACTGAGCAGTGGCTGTTAACAACAGTTGCCGCGCAAGCCAAAGCAGCTGGCATTGGTATGCCGGAGGTCGCGATTTTCGACTCGCCCGAGGTAAATGCCTTTGCAACGGGTGCAACGCGTAACAGTTCGCTGGTGGCAGTGAGTACTGGTTTGCTCAATACCATGACCAAACAGGAAGCTGAAGCCGTGTTGGCGCATGAAGTCAGTCACGTGGCAAATGGTGATATGGTGACACTCACCCTGATCCAGGGCGTGGTTAACACCTTTGTGATATTCCTGTCTCGGATCATCGGTCATGTGGTTGATCGTGCAGTGTTTAAAACGGAAAGTGGCCATGGCCCCGCGTTTTTTATCACCTCGATTGTTGCGCAACTGGTGTTGGGTATTTTGGCTTCGATGATTGTGATGTGGTTCAGCCGACAGCGTGAATACCGGGCTGATGCGGGCGGGGCAGCGTTGGCGGGTCGTCAAAACATGATTGCCGCGCTGGAGCGCTTGAAGAATGGTCAGCCTACCCATATGCCCGATGAGCTGGTGGCATTTGGAATCAATAACAATGCATCTAAATTGTTTATGTCGCATCCGCCACTGGCAGAGCGCATAGAGCGTTTGCGCAACGCGCGATAATCGCTGCCGAGTAACGAGCACATTAGTGAAAAAATAGCGGCACCTGCGGGTGCCGCTATTTTTTGCCAGTCATTTCTCACCTTTGTCATCTTTTCCTTAATACTTATGAGGCTTTCTTCTGCTTTGATATGGCTGATTTGTTCGGGATCTCTTGTTGACTATAAGGTTTTATTGATTTTTCAAGTGTCACTATTGGTTTTCTAAAAATAGCCGAAAAAACAATAGTCTATGTTTTTCAGTGTTGGATAAATCCTAAAAACTCCGAGGACTGAGACATGCGAAATAATCTTCCTGTAACGGGCAAGCAAGTAGTGCTTCCCATAAAAGCCAATATACTGTCTACCACCAATACACACAGCCATATTACCTACGTCAATT
>JAUSPW010000048.1 GCA_030652635.1 Pseudohongiella sp.
CGCCATGGTGCAGCGCGGGCAACAGGCTGTGTTTATGTGCAATGGCCTGTTCACCAGTCATCGCACACTCGAGCAGGTGTTCCGGCAAGAACTGGCCTTCCTGCGCAACCCGATTGGCACTGTTGAGGGTGGTGATTACCACGTGGACTGGGAACGTCAAGCGGTTGAAGTGGGGGTCGCTGATGCCACACCGGTTATGCGGGCGGTTTTTCGTGAAGGGATTGGCTGTGTCATTCTGGCGCCTGATCAGACCTTGGCGGACATCGACGACTTGCCCGAATTGGCGCTCCCGTTGCCGCCGGGTGATACAGCGCAAATACCCTGGCCAGATGGTGACCTTGTTCCGCAGCACGCGTTGTCAGCCACGATTGATGGCGATGCACTGCAGGCAGCATCCGACTGGGCGTTTAATCGCCCAACACCAGAACAAGATACCCTGAGCCTGCTGGTCGTCTACAAAGGCCAGATTATTCTGGAGCGTTACGCACCCGGCATTGACATGACCACGCGCACCCGTACCTGGTCCACCGCCAAGAGTATTGCGTCGACACTGATTGGCATGTTGGTGGATGACGGGCAATTGTCGCTGGATGAACCACTGGATCTGCCATGGCTGCCATCAACGGGTTCGTCGGATGCCGACCCGCGCCGCCACATCACCCTGCGTCACGTGCTGAATATGACCAGCGGGCTGCAAAGCATCGACAACAACGGTATGGAATACGCCACAGGATCGGGACTTTCTTACTGGGCAGGCGCCAGCTCGGTGAACGGCGCACTGGCCCGCGCGTCGATTCGTGAACCGGGTTCACACTGGGATTACGAAAATTACGACACTATCCTGGGTGTATACGCCATGAAACAGGCCCTGGGTGGTGAAACCACTTACGCGGAGTTTCCCCGCAAAGCGCTGCTGGATCGAATTGGTATGCGCAACACACTGGTGAGCACCGATCGGTTTGGTGACTTTGTGCTGAGCAGTCAGGTGTACACCAACGCCCGCGATCTGGCGCGATTTGGACTTTTGTATCTGAATGATGGCATGTGGAACGGCGAACAACTGATTTCAAAGGACTGGATTGAGTTCTCGCGCACGCCGGCTCCGGCGACGGTAGGTCAAGGTGGCCAGTATGGTGGTCAGTGGTGGCTGGTGCCCGAGGGACGCGACGATGTGCCGACTGACGCTTACTCAACCAATGGCAACCGTGGCCAGTTCACCGTCGTGGTGCCGTCGCACGATCTGGTGATTGTGCGACGGGGGCTCGACTACGGTAGACAAGGTTTTAATCAATGGGATCTGACACGTGAGGTCCTCAAGGCAGTGAAATAAACGTGGTGAACGTCACCCGTTTTGCTACCTCACCGTCAAACGCAACGGCGTTGTGTTGTAAATAATCTCGTCAACACGGCGTGAGTCATCTACGGTATACCCGATAAACAGATCGTAAATGCCTTTGTCAGCAACATCCATCAAACCATTAAACAATGAAAACTCGTGCCGCTCTGCCAGGCTGCCAACGGTCGTAAACACCTGCACATTGTTGCTATCCAGCGGTTGCAGCTGCCCGAGATTGTTGACTGCCAGCAATGTGGTTCCGCCATCCGGGCTGACCACCACAATAATATTGCCTCGTCGGCCGCGATGCGCTGCTTCTGGCTGGATGGCAGCCATGATGTGACAGTGAGCTGGGGCAACCAACTCGGCTGTCAATGACATCCAGTTATCCACGCTGGTTCCCAGTTCAATTCGTGCAGATGACGTTGCTCCCCCAACGGTTGCGACGGTTTTATTGACCAGCGCAGCGCGGATCATAAAGTTGCGCATCATGCCCAGGTCTTCATGCTCGAGAATATGGCAGTGATACAGGTAAATACCAGCATGTGGTTCGTACGTGAGCAGGACCCGCACCCGCTCGCCGGGCAATACCTGCACCACGTCCTTCAACCCCTCGTCAACAAACCCCGCGCGAATCTGTTGGGCTGTGATGGACTCATTGGCGCCCGGGATGCGCTCAAGCACTTTAAAATGCACGTTGTGAATATGCATCGGGTGGGACATCTGCATGCCAGTGGCGACATTGTTAGCAAACTCCCAGATCTCGGTGGTGCCGGCGCGCACTATTTCATCCTCGGTGTACTCATCCATCACCCCAAACACGCGACCGTTGAGCAGCACTTGCCCCTGCATCATCGACAGCAGCACGGTGCGTGGATGGCTTGTGTTAATTGCGTCAGCCAGACTCAGTGGCGGAAACACTGATAACTGAGGTGGCAATGCCTTGGTCGGTAACTGCTCAGAATCCAAAACAAAGCGCGCAATCGGTCGGGCACCCTGGACAAGAGCTGCACCGGTTTGTGTGGCAGTGATATTGCTCAGCGCAGGCGAAAATGATTCTGCCAGCAGACTAACGTCCTGCCCGGCCGGCAGCTGAGACAGATCAATCCAGACGTCGATGCGCTCTGCCGGCGCCATACTCAGGTATGCACGCTGTACCGGGGTTTCCAACAAACCGCCATCGGTACCGATCACCGTCATATCTACGCCGTGACTCCAGCGCAGTATGTAGTTTGAGGCATTGGAGGCATTAAACAGTCGCAGCCGGTAGGCCGTGCGCTTCAGCGTGCGCGAGTATGCCTGTTTCCCATTCACCAGCACAGCCTGCCCCGTGAAGCCTTGCATCCAGACATTACGCGGCGGCGGCCCGGGCAGGTACACCAGTTGATTGCTGGCATCAAACGTCCGGTCCTGAACAATTAATGGCAGATCAAATTCGCCGCTCGGCAATTGCAACTGTTGCTCGTTCTCATCACTGACCAGAAACAGACCGCTCAGACCGTGGTAAACCTGATGACCTGTGCGCTCATGTGGGTGAGGATGAAACCAGTAGGTGCCCGCGCGGTTTGTCACGGTAAACTCGTAAACATAGGTTGCACCGTTCGGAATGGCATACATAGGATGACCGTCCATGCGCTGCACCATATGCAAGCCATGCCAATGTATCGTACTTTCTTCGGGCAATTGATTCCTGAAATGGATACGGAATTTTTGCCCTTGTCGGGCACGTATCACCGGGATATGCGAGTTATCAAGAACACTCAATGCGGAGGCATCACCGAACAGCACCGTGCCCACATAACGCCAGAGTTGCGAGGTCTGCCCCGGCAACAAAGCAAGCGATTCCACCCGTGCTGTCAGCTCCAGCTCAACATCAGGTACAAACCCGGGTGTGGCTGTTGCCGGTGCAATCATGTTGTGTGTCATGGACTGCGCCACACTCAGTGAACTGATGGCTGCGCTCAGGGCACTCACCGCCAGCGTACTGGCGGCCACCGTACTGGTGGAGAGTGCCTGCAAAAATTCTCTGCGGTTTAACATGGCTTGGCCTCATTTGTTATGAGGATTGTGCCAGCTCTCACATAAGCGGGCAAACACCAAAAAAACGGCCGGCAACTCCGTAGCGATGCCGGCCGTTTTTATTGCTTGTCAGCAGTCGATCAGAACGCCGCTTTCAGGGACAGGAACAATTGACGCGGCGCACCCGGCAGCAAGGTCTGCGCCGTGCCGTTCGGGTCAGAATTGCCAAAACCACCACTGCCAACGGTTGAGATGTACTCTCTGTCGATCAGGTTGGTCAGGTCAACTTGTGCCGTCAGTTCCTTCAGCATACCCAGATTCCCAAAGCGGTAGCCAGCGCTGACGTTGATGATGGTAGAGCTTTCAACACTGCCTTCGTTCAGGAACGTGTACTCACGGTCGCCGGTGTACTTGAGGTGCACTTTGGCAAACGCGCGTTCCATCTCGTAGCTCACTTCTGAGTTGAACATCCACTCGGGTGAATCCACAACAGTTTTGCCGGCGGTGTTCACACGTGTGGTGCCTGAGAAGTAATCATCGTCAATTTTTGACTGGTTATAGCTGGCTGAGTTGTACCAGGTCAGGCCGTCGATCAAATCGACAATGACACCCGTCTCCACACCGCGTGACGTGACGCTGCCGACGTTGGCCAGTGCATTGAATGCGCCGATAATGGCTGAGCCTTGTTGAATCGCCAGCAGACGGTCGTCAAAGCTGACGTTGTACGCACTGATCACACCTTCGAGATCGTCGGTGCGGAAGCGCCAGCCCAGCTCGATTGTTGTCGAGGTTTCCGGTTCAATGGTGTTTTTGATGGCATCGAAACCAGCCTGCGAGGCGGAGAATGGTGAGGTGCCGGTTGCTGATCCGATCAGCGCACGCACATTCTTGGAGACAGCGCCAAAGATTTCGCCCTGATCATTCAGGTCATACACAAAGCCTGCCTGCGGCAGGAAACCTTCGTCCGTGTCAATTTTGCCGGTTTTGTTGTCGCCAATAATGGTGCGTGCCGACACATCAACCTGCACGCTCTTGAAGCCGAATTCCAGACGCAGAGCATCCGTCGCCTGCCAGGTGTCTTTGACATGGATCTGTGTGGTTTCCGTATTGAAGGCGTATTCCCACTGCGTCAGCAACGGATTACTCTGAAATTCAAGGAAATTACGAGTCGGGGCGGCTGCCGAAGGTTCGCCGTAGAAACGTCGCGCCTGTTCGAAGTCATTATCTTCCGTCCACAGACCAATACTCACCGTGTGTGAGCCGGCAGAGACATTCAGGTTGGAGATCAGACCGCTGCGGTCGATCTGGTATTCGGTAGTGCGCACGGTCAACGGCGCGCCACCAGGTGTCGCCAGATACGGCGTGCCCCACAAGCCCTGACCTTCGTTGTCGTGGAAATAAGCTGTGGTTTTCCAGTCGATGTTTTCTGTGACTGGCAGATCCAACGCGACGTAAGACAAGGTGTCTTTACGCAGGCCGGCAGCATTCCAGTAAGCATCATCCAGACTGGTCACGCCGCCTGTGAAGTTGCCTTGCGCCGCAGCCACCGCGCGATCCCAATTGGGGTAGTAATTATCCCAGTCACTGCCAAGACGATGAATCATCTCCTTGGACATATCCTGATAGTCATTTTCGGCACGATCCGAGTCGCTGTAATAAGCAGTCACTAAGGCATTACCCAGTGTCTGTTCCAGCTTGAGATTAACGTAATCCTGCTCCTGGGAACCACCGCCTTTCCACTTGTCAGCATCCTGGGTAGCCGCGCTCACAAAAAAGCGCGTACCGGTGCTCAGCTCACCGCTGTCAACACGCAGGAACAGACGCTGTGCTGCATCACTGCCATAACTGACATTGGTGCTGATACCAAACTCTTCATTCGGGCGCGCGGTTTCAAACTCCAGTGTGCCACCGAGGTTGCTGGTTGAGGCCGTGGCCAGTGCGCCAGCGCCTTGTGACAGCGACACGCCACCAATATTCTCAGACATGACTGCGCGACTGATGTGTAAACCATTGTGGTTCGCGTAGGACATATCGCCCAACGGCACGTCGTCCAGTGTAAATCCCATCTGGTTCTGGTTAAAACCACGCACAACGATGCGCGTCGACCACTCGTAAGCACCGTAAGGATCAGCAGACTGAAAATTAACGCCAGGCAGTTTTTCAATGGCTTTTAACGGGCTGGTGCCAGCGGCGAACTGGTCCAGCTGAGTGGCGGTCAGGCTTTGTACTTGACGCACTTCACCTTGGCCGAACACGCTGATTTCTTGTATCTCAGGTGCAGGTTGCGCCTGTGCCATCCCGACGCACAAGCCATTGATAGCCACAACGCTGGCGGCAATAGCAAGTGACAGACGGTTCGCAGCATATTTTTGTGGGATATAGGCTGCTGGTTTTTTGTTGTTCATGGGTAGGTCTCCAATGATTGAGTAGACTGCTTGCAGAGCTGCAATGCAGGGCCCTCGTCGGCGCCCATGAAATCGTGCGCATGGGGCGGAGTGCTTCGCGATTGTGAGACGGTTATGTGTCAGTGGTTAGACGGGACGGTGACAGTTTCAGGACAGTTTTGTGGCAACAGATTTACCTTTGAGCGATGAAAAATGGGCACCAAAAAAAAGGGCCCCAACAGGGGCCCCTTGTTTTAACTGCTATCACGCCATGCGGCGGATCAGAAGTCGTAAACCATACGTGCGTAGATCGACCGACCCATCGGATCCTGCAACTCGCCCATCACACCGGCGAAGTCATCAGTCCACTGGGCTTCACGGTCAAACAGGTTGCGGGCACCGATGGTGAAACCCATTTCGCCGTCAAACAATTCCAGACCGGTATACGTATAAGACAGATCAAAGTCCGTCCATGCCCGTATCTCGGTCAACTCGGCGGTGGGTACACGGTTAGTATTGGCAAACGAATCGATGATTGTGTAGCGAGTACCATCATAGTCCAACGCGCTCACATAACGCATGGTGCCCGTCACCGCATGACTACCCCTGACCCAACCCATGCGCAGGTTTGCTTTCCACTCAGGGACAGCCGGAGCAGTAGCAGTCTGCAGCGCAGTACTGCCAACAGCATCTGTTGGCACTGCGGTCGTGCTATCAGCATACAAGAACTCCTGCATATTGGTTGCTTGCAAATTGAATCGCAGATCACCCCAATTGTTCAGGCTGTATCGATAGTTGGCCTGAACATCCCATGCAGTGACCTTAATGGACTGCGCGTTAACACTGCCCGGTGAATTCACTTGCAGAATTGTACCGAGATCACTTTGGTCACGAATGATGTCCGGATTGGACAGACCGCTTGCCAGCCATGCCTGCAGTTGCGCCATACTTGGACGGTTGGCGGCGCCCACGCCGTTGCCCGTGAAGCCTGACCACGCCTGGAAGGCCGCAAATTCAGCATTCATGATCTGCTGGCCATTGATGCCTACAATCCGGTTGGTGAAATCAGTTTCGTTCCACGTTAACGAGAAGGTGAGGTCGCCGAACGCAAAGTCCGCACCGAGCTGGTTGGACGTTGACGTCTCATTTTGCAAAGCAGGGTTACCACCGGCACAGAATGTCGTAAAGGCTGAGAACGCGGAGAAACGGTCGCTGACCGTTGACAGCGCACAGCTGACCGGGTTCAGCAACTGCGTCAGACTCGGTGCAATAAACGCATCACCGGTGGTACCCCTGATACTCATCCAGTCGGTTGCCGCCCAGGTAAACCCGATTTTAGGGTCAGTAGAGCGTTGCCCTGTGCTGAAATCTTCAACACGCACTGCCGCTTCAATTTCCAGATTATCGAGTACCGGCAACGCAAATTCGGCAAACAGCGAGTCCACTTCCCGACTGCCACTGGTGACCGTTTCGCGAATGGGACTACCAATCCAGGTAGCACCACGAATAGCGGTTTCAGACGGGGTATTGTCGTAACTGTCAGTACGGCGCTGGAAGCCAACGGCTGCACCGACGGTACCGCCGGGCAAGTCAAAACCCAAGGAACCATTAATAACAACATCGATCACACTCAGATCATTTTCCTGGAATGCACGTCTGCGCGCGGCGATAGCCTCAATGACCTGAGGGGTATTCTGGTTTGCTTGATCCGTCACAAAGAATGGGTTGTAACAGGCGTCCCTATCTCTGATCGGATCACAACGCAGCCCTTGTTTCATGGCTTCAATGTCATATTCCTGGGTTGCCATAAACCCGATTTTACGATGGCTGTAGCTGTAGGCAGCAAAACCTTCCCAACCTTCCAGCACGGGCACTTTAAAATTGGCCTGCAGACTGTAACGGCTGTTGCGGTCTACACTGCCGGAAATATTGTCACCGTCGGGCGTAAAACCATTGGGCATAATGTGAGTTTTGTTGATGGGACGCAGTGTACGTGGGCGCACATCTTCATACAGCGGCACACCGTTTGCTGCTGTGCCGGTAACGATATAGTCCGGCAGCCCATCACCGTTGCGGTCTGTGGTGCCACGATCCGGCAAGCCGTCACCGTTGGCATCAATACCAAACAGCGGCAGCCCTGCAGCGTTTACGGCCCGGAACGGGTTACCGGGGATTTCGCCTCGCACAACCGGCAGCTCCCCAATCCGTGAGTTGCCAGGGTTAGAGGTTGACGTGTAAGACGTCTGGTACAAACGCGACGTAAAACCTTGCAGATTTAATGTCAGATCATCACTGACATCCCAGGTGGCGTTGGCAAACAACGAGTTGTTGTCCAGCGGATCACGGTAACTACGCGTGTCGCCGTAATCAAAATAGCAGGTTCCTGTTGCAGTGCTACCCACCAGCATACCAAAGGGGTTGTTATTCTCGCCTTTGACGTAAGACTGCCGCTGCGAGGCCGGCGCACAATTCGGATCAGGGCGGTTTGTGCGAGTTCCGGTATATTCACCCGCGGCATTGCGGTTTGGTACGACCCAGTTGCCCGGCGCGTTGGACGAGTAGTTCATCCCAGCCTGAGCCAACTCGGGACGTTCGTCCCAGCCCAATCGCGTGTTTGATTTGAACTGTCCAGCCAACACTACATCAAGGTCACCTATGCCACCACCCCAGAGAGCCTGCACTGAGTGATCTTCAAACGTACTTCGGGAGTCCTGTTCGGAATAAACCTCTAACTTGAGGCCGTCGTAGGACGTATAGGGCACAAAATTGACAACACCCGCCACCGCTTCACTACCGTAAAGCGCGGCTGCACCATCAGCAACGATATCAATTCTGGAAATGGCGATGGTTGGAATCAAGAGGTTAACGTTGGCTTCCGCGATGCGTTTGCCGTCCACAAGAACCAATGTAGAGCGAGCACCAAGTCCTCGCAAGTCGATACTGGTGGTACGGGACGAGGTTCCTTGAATGGTGTTTGTAATGGATGATGATGGCCCTCCGACAAAAGTCAGGTTCTGTACCACTTCACCCAGATTCATGGTGCCTTCATCGGCCAGGTCACTGGCGTTGATTTGCGTGACCGCAGAGGCTTGTGTAAAACCTTCGCTGCGACGGATAAAAGAGCCTGTAACAATGATTTCTTCAACCATTTCCTGATCCTGTTGAGCAATGCCAGGATTGGAAAGTGGCAATAATGCGAGACATACAGACGTGCACAGCAACCTGCGCTTGTGGGGGATACTAAACATTATGTGTTGCTCCAGTTCTAATTATTGATCTATTTATTCTAATTTTTTCATTTAGTTAGCTGGGCTACCCGGATCTCTGGTAGAGGTGCCGGTACTTCTGAGGGCCAGATATTGGAGTCCACCACCCACGCCCGTGATCAAACGGTCCGGATCGGTGGAAAACAACTCGCCTCAAAAAAGTAACACATTGTTACAATGCTGTCGATGCTCTTGTTTGCTTGGTTATCCGAAGAAACCCAACTGTTTTCCAGGTAATTTACATACATCTTGGTGGATCTATTGATTTTGGTGAGCAGATCACAATAATCGGACAGATAAAAAAACCAATGAGAAGGAATGCCACTTGGAAATTAAACCCGCTCCGCTGTTCCCGACGCTGGTCTGGACCACGCTGTTTGATGACCGTCAGCAATTTAATGCCAGGCTGCTGGAGCAGGCTCATCAATTACGTCGCAAGCACCCGACAGGCGTGGCAAAGACCAATATCAAGGGTTGGCAAAGCGCCAACAATCTGCAGAATCTGCCTGAATTTGAAGAGATGAATCTGAGGATTGTGCAGGTGTGTCAGCGAATTGCTGAATCGCAAAAATTTGTTCCAGGTCTGGATTACCAACTACAGGCCTGGGTCAATATCAGTCCGCCGGGTGCGTCCAATCAGGTGCACTTTCATCCAAACTGCCATTTCAGTGGTGTGTACTACGTGAGCCTGCAAGCGCCAGAATGTGGCAGCATTTTTTTCCGCGACCCAAGAGTTGCCTCCCGCATGATGACTTACCCGGTGACCAGTGCTACAGAGTTCACCGCCACTGAATTACGCATGCGCCCGGAGGAAGGCCGTATGTATGTATTCCCCGGCTGGCTGGAGCACGGCGTTGATGAAAATCTGAGCGACACAGATCGGGTCAGCATCAGTTTTAACGTACTGGCAGTAGTGCCCGCGGGTTAGAACCAGTTGCCAAACACCACGCCATCACTGCCTTGCGGCAACGACACCGCCATGCCGTCGCGCGCTACCCGCACCGGCCCGTCAAACCGTGACGGCGCATCACGCAGAAATGCCGGTTCCAGAAAACGATTGGGAACCGGCGGAACAACATGGTTCAGGATCAAGGCGGACGCTTGCGCCAGTTGAGCAACATCGGCGGCCTCAGCCGGCGTGGTGTGGTAATCGAGCACGTCTTGCATGATGGCACCTAGGTTGGGATCACCCCGAGCAATCACATTTTGTTCAAGCACCTTTAACAACTCAGGCTGCAAACCTTCGACCACCAGCAGATCGGCACCTTGTGCAAAATCCGCAAAACCGGGCGATCGCGACATGATCAAATCGCCACTGAAGACCACTGAACGACCTGCATATTCAAAACGGTAGGCAACCGCTGGCGCCGCGGGATCGTGGTCTACGCGCATGGCCGTGACCACGACGCCATGATCGGCATACACCTCAACCGGCTGCTCTTTGACCGGTGGTGTCACACGATCGGGTAACTCAAACGGCGACGCCAGCAAACCGCCCCCCGATGACGGGACAACAGTCTCCCCATGGTGAGCCGGGCGGAATATCTGGTCACGTGCATAGGCGAGGTTAAACCCGTCCACGACCTGCTCTACACCACTTGGCCCCTTTACCGTCAGCGGTGAGGTATGCGCACCGTTGACCCAGCGTTGCAGCGCCAGATTGCCAAGATCGGCGATATGGTCAGAATGGAAATGGGTAAGAAACACCGCCTGTATCCTGTCCGACGCCAGCCCCATGCCAGCAATGTTGACCGTCGACCCACTGCCGGCATCAATCACAAACAGATTGTCGCCCGCTACAACAATGGCGCAGGATTCCGCACGAGACGGATCGGGCATCGGGGAGCCCGTGCCACAAAAGGCGATGTGCAGACCTGCCTCAAGCGTTGCCATGCGATCAAACTGTGCGCGTTGTGAGGCCAGTCGTTCAAATACACGCTGCCCCAACTCAGCCTGAAACAACATGCCGCCACCGACAAGTGCCACGACAGGGATAACAAGCAGCCCGATCTGTTTGAGTGACGACCGACGTTGCTGACTCATTTCTTCACCTGCATCTTGATGGTTTGTTCAGTGGTTTTGTTGTAGGGCGGTAACATGCCACCGAGTTTTCCTATATTCAGACGCGTCTGTCGGTAGACACTTTTAGCGTGGCTGAAGGTACGGAACCCATCCACGCCGTGGTAGGCACCCATACCGCTGGGGCCCACACCACCAAACGGCAAGTCCTCCTGCATGATGTGCATGATCACATCGTTGATGCAGACACCGCCGGAGGTGGTCTGACTGAGCACCGCCTGTTCCTCCTGTTTGTCGGCACCAAAGTAGTATGCCGCCAGTGGCCGCGGGTGGGCATTGATGTACCGGATAGTCTCATCAAAGTGTTTGTAGGTGCGGATCGGCAGCAGCGGACCGAATAATTCCTCTTGCATGACCAGCAAATCATCGGGCGGATTGATGAGCAGTGTTGGCGGAATTTTGCGACGGTCAGCGTGCGCCCCAAAGTCTTCGTTCGCAGGATTGATGGAGATCACCCTGACGCCACGCTGTGATGCTTCCTGCAGATAACCCGTCAGCCGCTGATAATGCCTGTCATTGATGATGGCGGTGTATTCCGGGTTGTGCAACATGCTGGGGTACATGGCACCTGTCACTTTTTCTGTGATGCTGATCACGGTTTCCAGCAATTCCTCCGGCACCAACACATAGTCCGGGGCCAGACAGATTTGACCGGCGTTCAGCGTTTTGCCCAACATCACACGCTCAACACTTTGTTCAATGTTAGCAGTGCGAGACAGGATGACGGGCGATTTGCCACCGAGTTCCAGCGTGACGGGTACCAGATTGCGCGCCGCTGCGGCCATGATATGGCGCGCCACCGAGGTCGCACCAGTGAACAACAAATGATCAAATGGCAACGCCGAGAATGCCTGACCGACCTCCGGTCCTCCGGTAAACAGCGCGACTTCATTGGTGTCCCAGGCCTCACGCACCATGTCCGCCATCACGTCGGAGGTCGCTGGTGTGAATTCTGATGGCTTGATCATCACGCGGTTGCCGGCTGCAAGGATGCCTGCCAAAGGACCAAACGTCAGATTCACTGGAAAATTCCACGGGGAAATAACACCCACCACACCCAGTGGTTGGTACTCGATATGTGACCGGCCACCCAACAGATTAAATGGAAAGGAACTGGGCCGCCGCTGCGGCTTCATCCATGAGTGCAGGTGTTTGCGGGCGTGTTTCATCGGCGTTAAGGATGCGGCGATATCCGTCAGCAGTGTTACCTGACGCGAACGACAACTGAAATCGCTGTTCAACGCGTCGACCAGTTTGTCCTGATACTTGAGTAACACATCAATGCCGCGATCAATTCGATCAATTCGCGTACGGACACTCACGCGGCCTTCTTGCAGATAATCCTGTCGCTGAGCGTCCAGCGTGGCACGCAAGGTCTCGTCAATGTGTGTATCCATGTTATTCATCACCATGTACTCATGAATCAGTTGCGATTAAGGGTTGGCGGGCACCGTGTTTTGCAGCGCTCGCAGTTCTTCGTACACAATCGGGATAACATCGGCTGCTGTCCAGGAAGGCACTTGCCCCCATCGCTCATCAAGATGTGCCGTTGGCGCAGCAGCCATGACGTCTTCCAGCGGCAAACCCTGCTTCACCAGATTCGCTACTCGATCACGAATGTCATACAGCATGGTCAGAACTTCCTGCATTCCTTCGCGGTCGCTAATACCACTGCCGTGACCCGGAATCACTTTGGTTTCAGGACCTGCCAATGTGATGGCCAGCTCCATGGCCTCAATCATGCCAAGAAAACTACCTCCGTTGTATACATCAATAATCGGGTACATATTAGTGCGGAAGACATCACCCAGATGCATGACATCAGAGCCCAAAAAATGCACAAAACTGTCGCCGTCTGTGTGCGCGGGCGGCGCAATAAACACGCGTACTTCTTCACCATTGAGGTGAAAACTGATGGCATCACTGTAAGTGATCACCGGCAATGCCGCTGCTGGCGGCTGCGGAAAGGTAATGCCACCACGGCGCGGAATACGTAACTCCGTCAGCATCCGGAGTCGGACATCGTCGTGCGCAAGGATGGTCACGCCATAAGCAGCAAGATTGTTGTTGCCACCAATGTGATCGGGATGCACATGCGTGTTCACCACAAAACGAATCTCGGCATCACTGATAGACCGGACAGCTGCCAACAGATTTTCAGTGTCTCTGTCGTATCGGTCATCAATCAGCAAGACACCATCCGGGCCAGAAAACACCCCGATATTGCCATCGGTATCCGGCGCTTCCAGCATATGTACGTTGCCGGCAACATGCGTGACTTTAAAGAAACTATTGGCTTGCTGCGCCGACGCCCAGATGGGTAAGAGCAAACACAACATGGTCATTATTCTTATGTGTAATCGTCTCATGTGACATTCCATTCCGGTCATTGATTGATTGTCATTAATATGCAAAATTGCGCTGATAAATGTGTACTCATCGATCTATTTAGTTACAAGGAACGGTTTATGCAATTCATTCGCACTCAATTTAAATGGATCATGCTGCTTGCCGGCGTGCTGACCTGCACCATGGCACTGGCCATCGTGGCACCGCAGACGGCCTTGCAAAATACCTTTGGTGCCACACTGGATGGCCCGCTGGCAGACGTTGTGGTGCGCAGCTGGGGTATGTTGATCACCCTGGTTGGCGCCATGTTGATCTATGCTGCTTTCCGACCGGCTCATCGCACACTGGTGCTGCTGGTTGCCGCCATCAGCAAGGCAGCCTTGTTGATGCTGATTGCTGGCCCGGGCCGTGAGTTTGCATCGACGGCCATGCCCGTCATTATTGCTGATGGCCTGATGGTGCTGATCTTCACAGTGTATCTGGTGAGTAACCTTGGCAATCGACAATAGACTATGTCCGACTTGTTAAGGCCCGCACTTTCACCACGGCTTTGTACATCAGCACAACCGATAACAGGATCAGAAACAAAACTCCCAGCGCCATCGACAGCAAGGTCACACCATATTTTTCAATAACTTTTTGTGTGGAAGCTTCAGCAATCATTCGTTCACCGGAATACCCGGGCGGCATAGGCAAGACGCCGTATTCAGTCGCGAAGTTGTCATAGTCCTGTAACATCCCGGCAACACGCTCGGGTTGCTCCAAGCTCAGATCGCGCGTTTCGCCTGGATCAACAACCACATTATGCAGGCGCCAGACGCCATCTCCGTATTGATCCAGATTGCGTACCAGTTTGTAGTCCCCTTTAAACACCGCTGATTGCCCGGAGGCCTCCAATGCGATGGCATCATCTGGCCCATAGACTGCCGACGCGGTGCCTTTTAACACGTCGATCAGACTGCGACCGGTGAATGGGGGGCCGCTGGTCAGCGCTGACGCGCCGGTCAGGTCAAGAATGGTTGGCACCAGATCCGTCATAAAACTGAACGGATGCAACACGCCTGATGCGGGGATTCCCGGCCCGGACATAATCAGCGGTACCCGGGTGCCGCCTTCGCTGGCGTGAAATTTAAACAAGGATCCGGCGGCGCTGCCGGCAATGGCCCACTCCGGGCCAATCGATGCGTACGAGCCACGCTCGCCGAGGGTATTGATATCCTGCGTGTAGCCTTCCAAGCGCAACCAGAGCCGGAACCCGGCATCGGCGGTCGGGTGATTGTGTTCCGGACCATTGTCAGATAGCACCAGAAAAACACTGTTATCGTACGCGCCGGTGGCCTTGAGATGATTGATCAGACGGCCAAGGTGAAAGTCCATGGCTTCCAACATCCCGGCATTGATCTGCATGCTGCGGATGCTGCGTTCACGTTCGGCGTCTGAGAGATCTTCCCATTGACGCAAACGCTCAGGGACCGGTCCGAGTGCAGCATCGGCAGGTAGCAAACCGCGTGCAATGGCAGCGTCATGTCGACGTTGGCGTTGTACTACCCAACCCGCATCGTAAACGCCGTTATAACGCTCGATGTACTCACGTGGCGCCTGCACAGGAATGTGGATGGCTTGAAAGCCGATGTAGGAAAAAAATGGTTGACCCGGTTCGTTCTGGTCGATGAATTCAATCATCTTGTCGACCAGAAACTCCGACGAATAAAAATCATCAGGCAAGGTGCCACGTTGTCCATCTTCAAACCAGTCCGCCTGTTCATATTGCGGCAGGTAAGTGCGCTGCGACCAGTTATCCGCACCGGAGGCATCCAATATAAAGCTGCGGTCAAAACCTCGCGCAACCGGCAGGCTTTCCGGCGAATGCCCCAAATGCCACTTGCCGGTGATGTAGCTGGCATACCCCGCCTGACGCAGATGCTCCGCCAGCGTGGGTACGTCGCTGGCCAGTTCGCCCCGGTAAGACGGGTGATCCGCCTGCTCGGGCGGCCGCAGGTGATCCAGCGTGGCAACACCCGCACGATGGCTCGGCACCCCGGTCATCAGCATCGCGCG